>NZ_JBEXCV010000082.1:0-39175 GCF_040605455.1 Embleya sp. NPDC005575
GTGCGGTACGGCTCGGCCGCCGCGACCGCAGCCTGCTCCCGCCCGCCGCCCGAGGCGGCGGGCGCGCCCTCGACGGGCGCGTCCTCGGTACCAGGTGCCGAACTCGGCGCCGCCTTGGTCCGCTCGGGCGCCTCGGCCGCATTCCCCGACCCGTCCGAACCCTTCGACTCGTCCGAACCGTTCGACCCGTCCGACCCGTCCGACCCGTCCGCATCCTGCGGCGGCGACCCACCACCATCCGGCCCGTCCCCCTCCGGTTCCGGTTCGGGTTCCGGTTCGTCCGGGTCGCGCAGCGCCTCGTCGAGGTGTTCCTCGTCCAGCCCCGGGGCATCGAAGGGGTTGCGCCGCCGTCGATGCGGCAGCGCGAGCAGCGCCGCCGCGCGCACGTCCTGCGCCGTGACCTCGGTCCGCCCGCGCCAGGCGGCCAGCGCGATCGAGGTGCGCGCGGTGACCAGGTCCGCCCGCATCCCGTCCACCTCGAACGACGCGCACACTCGCGCGATCCGTTCCAACTCGGCGTCCGGCAGCACCACGTCCGCCAGGACCGTGCGGGCGCGCAGGATGCGCTCGGCCAACTCGGCGTCCTCGCCCGCCCAGCGGGCCGCGAACGCGTCGGGGTCGGCCTCGTACGCCAACCGTCGGCGCACCACCTCGGCCCGCTCGCGCGGTTCCCGGCTGGCCGCGACCTCCACGGTCAGCCCGAACCGGTCGAGCAACTGCGGTCGCAGCTCGCCCTCTTCCGGGTTCATCGTGCCCACCAGCAGGAACCGCGCGGCGTGCCGCACGGACACCCCCTCGCGCTCGACGTGCGAGGTGCCCATCGCGGCCGCGTCCAGGAGCAGGTCCACCAGGTGGTCGTGCAGCAGGTTGACCTCGTCGACGTACAACACGCCCCGGTGCGCGGCGGCCAACAGGCCGGGCTCGTATGCCTTGACGCCCTCGGTCAGCGCGCGCTCGATGTCCAGCGAGCCGGCCAGTCGGTCCTCGCTCGCGCCGACCGGCAGTTCGACCAGGCGCGCGGCGCGGGCGGTGCCGGCGAGCTTCGGGTCGTGCGGGCCGTCGGGGCACTGTGCGTCCGGGGCGGCCGGGTCGCAGGAGAAGCGGCAACCGGGCACCACCGCGACCTCGGGCAGTTGGCCGGCGAGCGCACGCACCATGGTCGACTTGGCGGTGCCCTTCTCGCCGCGCACCAGCACTCCGCCGACCGCGGGCGAGACCGCGTTGAGCACGAGCGCCAGCCGCAGATCGGCCAGGCCGACGATCGCGGAGAACGGATAGGCGGCGCTCATCGGCGGCGCCCCGCGCCACTGGATATGCCGTCAGTTGTCACAAAGCACGCAGGCATGCGCCGTCGGCCTCCCTCGGGTGTCCACGCCCTGGTCGGTTGCGAGACCCGTGACCCGGGCCCCGGACAGCGGCAAGTCTCTGGCTCACGCCCGCCCGACGGGGCGCGCGTTCACAGTGGCGGGACCGCTCCGGGGTGCCGCACCGCGCCGCCTCCCTCGGATGTACCGGTGTCGAGGTGTGCCCGCATCCTCGTGGAGCACGCGCGCATACCTCGACATCGGGCCCGAAGGTGCTCCGCGCGATACGCCGGATTCCTTCCCTGCTGTCGGCGACAGCCTCTCATACGCCCGAAAACGCGCCACGGCCCCCGCCGGGCGACGGGGGCCGTGGTGATGCGCTACGCGCGGATCAGAACGCGGGCAGCACGTTGCCCTTGTACTCGTCGGCGATGTACTTCTTCACCTCGGGCGAGTTCAGCAGCTTGGCCAGCTTCTGCACGCGCGGGTCGTTCTCCTTGCCCTTCTTGACCACCAGGACGTTCGCGTACGGGTTGTTCTCCGCCTTCTCCACCGCGATGCCGTCCTTGCCCGGGGTCAGCTTGGCGCTCAACGCGTAGTTGCCGTTGATCACCGCGCCGTCCACGTCGTCCAGCGCGCGCGGCAGCTGGGCCGCCTCGATCGCCTTGAACTTGAGCTTCTTCGGGTTGTCCACGACGTCCTTCTCGGTCGCCGTGGTGCCCGCGCCGTCCTTGAGCTTGATCAACCCGTTGTCGGCGAGCAGCTTGAGCGCGCGACCGCCGTTGGTGGCGTCGTTGGGGAACGCGACGGTTGCGCCGTCCCCCAGTTCGGCGAGCGACTTGACCTTCTTGGAGTAGAGCGCAAGCGGCTCCAGGTGCACCGGCACGACCGGGACCAGGCTGGTCTTCTTCTCCTTGTTGAACTCCTCCAGATACGGCTTGTGCTGGAAGAAGTTGGCGTCGACGTTGCCCTCGTCCAGGGCCGGGTTCTGCTGGGTGTAGTCGGCGAATTCCTTGATATCCAGCTTCAGGCCCTCCTTCGCCGCGAGGTTGTCCTTGATGTACTTCAGGATCTGCGCGTGCGGGACGGCGGAGGCGGCGACCTTGAGCGGGTCGGACGCGGACGAGCCCTTCTTGTCGTCGCTGCCGCAGGCGGCGAGACCGAGTCCGAGGGCGGCGACAGCGGTGAGGGCGACGAACTTGTTGATACGCACGAAGAGTGCCTTTCCTGGTGGTGCGGTGTACGCGGGCGGGATGCCTCGCGTCGTACGGTTGCGCGGGCCGAGGGCCGAGGGCCGAGGTGCCTAGCGGTGGGCGAGCCTGCGGGAGAGCAGATCGCCGACGAATTGCACGAGTTGGACCAGGACGACGAGCACCGCGATGGTGACGAGCATCAGGTTCGTCTCGAAGCGTTGGTAGCCGTAGCGGATGGCCAGGTCGCCGAGCCCGCCGCCGCCGACCACGCCCGCCATCGCGGAGTAGCCGACGATCGCGACGATGGTCACCGTGATCGCGGAGATGATCGAGGGCACCGCCTCGCGCACGAGCACCTTGCGCACGACGGTGATCGTGCTCGCGCCCATCGACTGCGCGGCCTCGACCAGCCCCCGATCCACCTCACGCACGGCGGTCTCCACCAGGCGGGCGAAGAACGGGATGGCGCCCACGGTGAGCGGCACGATCGCCGCGTCGGTGCCGATCGTGGTGCCGACCACCCAGCGGGTGAACGGGATCAGCGCGACCAGCAGAATCAGGAACGGGACCGAGCGGCCCACGTTGACCACCAGGCCGAGCAGCTTGTTCACCGGCGCGAACGCGAGCGGGCCGCCCCGGTCGGTGAGCACGAGCAGGAGTGCGATCGGCAACCCGATCAGTACGGTGATCAGCGTCGAGACGCCGACCATGTACAACGTCTCCTGAGTCGCGGTCTCCAGCAGTGGCCGCATCTCGGACCAGGTCATCTTCAGATCTCCTTGCCCGCGAGCGCCACGCCGTCGGCGGCGGCGACCTCGATGTCCGACTCGGTGGGGGCGGCCGGGCCCTCGTCGACCACGTCGACCTGCAGGCCCTGCTCGCGCAGGTAGCCGATGGGCACCACGTTGCGCTCGAACGTGCCGTCCAACGAGATCCGCATCCGACCGATCTGCCGCCCGCCGACGCTCTCCACCGCCGCGCCCAGGACGTTGACGTCCACGTTGTAGGTGCGCGCGAGCGTGGAGATGAACGGCTGCGCCGTCTCCTCGCCGCGGAAGGTGATGTCGACCACGGTGCGGCCCTCCAGCACGCCGGGCGTGCCCAGCGGGAACATCTCCCGGGCCAGCCGCGAATCGGAGCGGCCGAGCAGTTCGCCCACCGTCCCGGACTCGACGATCCGGCCGCCCTCCATCAGGGCCGCCGAGTCGCAGATGTTCTTGACCACGTCCATTTCGTGGGTGATCAGCAGGATGGTCAGGCCGAGCCGGTCGCGCAGGTCGCGCAGCAGCGCCAGGATCGAGCGGGTGGTCTGCGGGTCGAGCGCCGAGGTGGCCTCGTCGGAGAGCAGCACGCGCGGTTCGGCGGCCAGCGCACGGGCGATGCCCACCCGCTGCTTCTGCCCGCCGGACAGTTGCGCGGGATACGCCTTGGCGTGCTCGCTCAGCCCGACAAGTTCGAGCAGTTCGGCGACCCGGCGGGCCCGGTCCCGGCGCGCGATGCCGGCGATCTCCAGCGGCACCGCGACGTTTCCGGCGACGGTGCGGCTGGAGAGCAGGTTGAAGTGCTGGAAGATCATCCCGATGCCGCGCCGTTCGGCGCGCAGCGCGCTCGCGGACAGCGCGGTCAACTCGCGCCCGCCCACCTCGACCGTGCCCGACGTGGGGCGCTCCAGCAGGTTCAGGCAGCGGATCAGGGTGCTCTTGCCGGCGCCGCTGCGGCCGAGCACGCCGAAGATCTCGCCTTCCCGCACGTGCAGGTCGACGTTGTCGAGCGCGGTCACCTGCCGTTCTCGGCTGCGATAGACCTTGCTCAGGGCAGTGGTACGAATCACCGTGAAGTCCTCGGTTGGATGCGCGTGCCGAATCGGGCCCGGCGAGGGGCCGCGCGATTTCGTCACACAGGGGGCGTGGCGGGAATGACACCGGGGGCGCGGAGCGCTCGGCCCGGGAGAGGGATCAGGCCCTCAAATCCTCAACAGCCACACATTCGACAGATCTGACACGAACGGCACATGCGACGACAACCCGTGGCGATAGCCGCGGTGCCGGATGTGTGAGCCGTCGTGAACATGATCCGATTAAAGCAGACACCCGACCCGCAATGGAAATGTCATCCGGCCGGGGCACCTGCGACCGGAACCGACGAAGCCCCGGCCGCCATGGATTCCATGGTCGCCGGGGCTTCGGGCGCCGCTTCGCGGGGCGCGGGGTCGATCAGGCCGCGAGGACGGCCGTCTTGCGCAGGTAGACCAGGCTCAGCCGAGGGCTGATCTTCTCGATCCGGCCGCAGACGTACCCGAGCCGCTCGTACAGTCGCAGGTTGTTCTCACTGCGGTGGCCGGTGAACAACTCGTACTCGGCCGCGTCGGCGAGTTTCCCCTCGATCGCGCGCAGCAGCCGGGTGCCGAGCATGTGCCGCTGCAGCCGGGGGTGCACGACCAGTTTGCCGATCCGGGCCACACCGTCCTCGATGGTGCCGCGCACCGAACCGACGACCTCGTCGCCCAGGCGCGCCACCAGGATGGTGTGCGTGTCGAACTCGGCGCGCAGACTCTCCAGGCTCTGCGTCAGCGGCTCGATGCCGTAGTCGTTGTACAGGGCCGCTTCGCCCTGGTAACAGAGGTACTGAAGCTTGAGGATCTGCTCGGCGTCGGATACGTCCGCCGTGCCGATGCCTACGTTCTGCCCCATCGGTTTGCTCCCCTGATCGCCCTGATCACCGTGCGGATGTGTGTGCCGCAGCGTCATGTCACAGTGCCTTCGCAAAGGGGGAGGGTTGTCCCCTTCTCGAACACTCGCTGAACACTGCATTCGTCACTGTTCCACACGGCTTTTCCCGGACTTCTACCCGGCCCTCACCTACGCGCAATCCGCCGTTCGTGCAACCGCTTCGGCCAGGTGCCCTCCATCGGGTGATTCGGTCGGCCCGCTACAGACCGGTGACCCGGCGCACCACCCCCTCCTTGATCGCCCGCGTGGTCGAAAACGGCTCGGTGACCCGATGCACCAGCAGGGTCAGGTGCGCGTCGGCGCCTACCACATATCGCGATCCCGGCGACTTGACGGTGGCCGCCTCGACGATTGTCGCGGCCACCGTCTCCGGTTGGCTCCACAGCGGCTTCATCAACGAAAAGCCCAGGTCCATCCGCTGGAAGGCGGTCGCGAACGCACCGCCGCGGTGCCGCTCGACGGCCTGGGCCATCGCGTCGGTGACGCCGCTGCGGAACCCGCCGGGCGAGACCACCACGACGTCGATCCCGGCGCCGGCCACCTCCACGCGCAGGGCGTCGGAGACCGCCTCCATCGCATGCTTCCCGGCCTGGTACCAGCCGAGCAGGGGGTAGCTGATCTGCCCGGCGAGCGAGGAGACCTGGATCACCCGGCCCCACCCGCGCCCGCGCATGTGCAAAATGGCCAGGCGGGCCAATCGCATCGGGCCGAACAGCGCGGTCTCCAGCTGGTGTCGGGCGTCCTCCTCGGACACGTCCAGCACCGGCGCGAAGCACGTGCCGCCGGCGTTGTTCACCAGGATGTCGGGGCGCGCGTCCTCGATCACGTCCTTGCAGCCGGCCGCGTCGGTGATGTCCAGAAGCACGGTGCGCACCTCGACGCCGGCCGCGACCGCCGCCGCGGCGACCGCTTCCGCCTTCGCCGCGGAGCGCACCGTGCCCACCGTGCGGACGCCCGCCGCGGCGAACGCCAGCACGGTGGCCAGGCCAAGTCCCGAATTGGCCCCGGTGACCAGTGCCGTTCTGCTCACGTGCGACCCGCCTCGACGCCGGCGGCACGGGACTTCGGCTGACCACGGCGCGCGGCGGCGTTGCCGGTCGGCTTGGCCGCGGCACTCATGGTCGCCCCCTTGCCGGCCCGCTTGGCCGCGCCCGCACCGGACTTGCCGGCCGCCTGGCCGCGCCTGGGGGCGGGGACCTTGATCGCGGTCGCCGGACCGGCGGCAGCCTCGGACTCCGGTCCGGACGCGGCCTCGGGCTCGGGCTCGGCCTCCGACTCCGGCTGTTCGGGCTCGGGATCGGTCGCGGACCCGGGCACCGCCTCCGGCGCATCCACCACGTCGGCAACCGCCTCGGCCGCAGGCTCGTCGACCCGATCGCCGACCGCCTCGGCCTCCGGCTCGCCGAAGGGCTCCGGATCGGCGGGGAGATCGCGCACGCGCTGCGCCGGCGCGATCTCGTCGGCCGCCTTCAGCAGCAGGTTGAGCTGCTCGACAATGCTGTCGGCCAGCGCGAACGGATCCGGCAGCGCCTCCTTGTCCGCGAGCACGCCGATGTCGATCTGGTCGTGGTAGCTCATGCCACCGATGAACAATCCGAAGCCGTCGGCGATGATCCCCATCGAATGGAATGCCTCCACCTTCTGCCCGTGGGCATACAGGGGCGTGCGCGGACCGGGCACGTTCGACACGGTGGCGTTGCACAACGCGGGGAGCACGGACGCGAGTTGCGCGTCCCGGTACAGACCGCCCAGCAGGCCCAGCAGCGCCGGCGGCGGCGCCTCGGCCAGGCCGGTGAGCAACTCGCCGCCCATTGCGCTCTGTACTGCCTTGGCCGCGTTGGAGTTCTCGTGGATGCACAGCAGTCGCTCGGCGGGCTCCGCGATGTCCGTGGCCAGTCCCACGAGCATGCCGGTGATCATGTTGCCGCCCGCACGCTCACCACCGCGCGTGGCGTCCACGGGCACCGTGGCGATCAGCTGCCGCTCGGGCAACTCGCCCAGCCCGTCCAGCTGTTCGCGCAGCGCACCGGCCACGATGGCGAGCACGACGTCGTTGACCTTGACCCCGAACGCGTTCTTGACCAGCTTGACGTCCGGCAGCGACACGGTACAGAACCCGTACGAACGCCGCTTGCCGATCGGCTCGTTGTACCGGGTCCTCGGCACGTTCAGCGGCAGCGCCTGCCCCAGTCGTCCGGTCAGCGCGGCCTGCACGACGCCCTGCCCCAGTCGACCGAGTTGCCGACCCGCCCGGACCGGGGTGCCGGCCAGCGAGAGCACGCCCTCGCGCACCGCCTGCCAACCCCGCGGCGGTTCGAACACCTCGACCGGCGCCGGCACCGGGAGCGCCTCGGTCTCGACCGAGGCGCCGGCCTCGGCGTCGAAGAAGATCTCCTGCATCGCCGCGCCGGAGCGGCCGTCTATGCACGCGTGATGCACCTTCCACAGGTGCGCGACCCGCCCGTGCTCCAGGCCCTCGACGATCCACCAGTCCCACAGCGGCCGATCCCTCGGGAGCCGGTGTCGGTAGATCTCCTCGGCCATGTCGGCAAGTTCACGCCGGCCGCCCGGGGCCTGAAGGGTGGCCCGGTGCAGGTGGTTCGCGAGTTCGAAGTCGGGGTCCTCGACCCAGTGCGGCCGGGCCAGCCCCCACGGGCCCTGAACCAATTTGCGACCGAGCAGCGGCAGCCGGGGCAGCCGCGCGGCCAACGTGCGCTCGAAGGCCGCGCGGTCGACCCGGCCCCCGGTGTCGGAGGCGTCGACGATGGTCAGGCAGACCACATGCGCCGGCCACTCCTGCGACTCCAGGGCCAGAAAAGCCGAATCCAGACCGGAGAGCTTCACCAGGTGTTCCTCCTCCCGATGCCCGACGAGGTCAGGGCATCCTCGATGAAGCGGCGCGCCTCCCGGTTCCACACGGCTCCGATGTGCGAGCCGCGGTACCAGCAGACGGATGGTTCCTCCCAGTGCTTCCAGAGCCGATACGCCTGCTCCGGCGTGGCCATGCGATCGGCCAAGCCGGCATAGACGAAGCGGCGGTCCAACGGCACGCGCGGCGTCATCGCCAGCGGCGAAACCACCCGGTGGACCGTCTCGGCCTCGTCGCCGAGCAGCCCCGCCGCGCGCACCTCGCGCTTGATGTCGTCGGGTGCGTGGTGCGACATCACCCACGCCATGTCGACCGAGGGAACACCGACGATCGCGCAGTCGAGCTCCTCCACACTCGCGACCAGGGCGGCGACGTACGCGCCCAGCGAGAGCCCGTGCACCGCGATCGGGGTGTCCCCCTGCCGGCGGATCCAATCCAGGCAGCGGCGCACGTCCCACACGGCCTGTCCCAGGCCGTGCACGTTGCCGAGGTAGTCGAACGAGATGAACGGCGTGTCCTGGGCGCGTGCGGACTTGCGCGGGCCGTGCATCGGCAGCACCGGGTGGATCACATTGATACCCAGTTCGCGGTGCAGCCGTTGGGAGCGAAAGGCGGCCAGGTCGCCGGGACGCCCCATACCGAAGCCGTGCAGGTTCACCAGCCACGGCCGCGGCTTGCCGGGGTGGCGCAGCACGTACGCCCACACCCGCTGATTCGCGCCCGCCGCCTGCCACCGGGTGGCGCCCGGGACGCCCGCCCACGGCACGTATTCGCTGTCGAAGGCGAGCTGTTCGTACCCGATCGTGCCGTAGAGCCGGCCCCGCAGCACCGGATCGATCAATGCCGACGGCGCGGGGTGGAACAGGGTCGGGTCGTCCAGATAGGTCTCGGCGCGGAACTTGTGTACCGCGTCTGAGATTTCCTCCCGAATGCGCAGGGCGTCCTCGGGATCCGGCGACAGCCGACCGGTCGCCAGGAGCGCGACCACCACTTCGTCGAGGAAGGCCGCGTAGACCAGCCCCGGCGTCGGAAAGACGGTCGGCATGTCCGGATAGCGACGGCGTTCGGCGCGCAGCGAGCGCACATAGGAGCGCACGCCGAATCCCACGGACTGGGGCACACTGCGCAGCAGCCCGCCGATCGGCAGATCCGAAAGCATGGAAGCCGACTTCTCACTCTCGGAACGTATGCGGCGCAGGCGATCGAGCATGCTGATCCCTCCCCTCGATCAGGGCCGACCCTAGTACGCAACGCACGGAGCGAACACAGCTAATCGCTTTTGGTAACCGCGATTTCACATATGGGACTGGAACCTCGACTTCCGCTCACACACGTGCAACAGGTCCGAAACCGGACTACGTCCGACCCCCGAACACGCCGAACTACTCCCGGGCACGCCGATGGGCCCGCTTTCTCCCCCCGGAGAATGCGGGCCCATCGTCTCAGCTCTACTGCGGTGCCGTCTGGCGTTACGCGCCTGCCCACTTACGCTGAGCGGCCAAGTCCACACGAATCTCCGCGAGTTGCTCGGCGACGCGAGCCGGAGCGGTACCGCCGCGCCCGTCCCGCGAGGCCACCGACCCGGCGACGGTCAGCACCGAACGCACCTGCGGAGTCAGCTCCGGGGAGATCTCCGCGAGTTGATCGTCCGTCAGGTCCCATAGTTCGATCCCGCGCGGCTCGCAGTACTTCACGCAGGCGCCGGCCACGTCGTGCGCGACCCGGAACGGCGTGCCCTGGCGGACCAGCCACTCGGCGATGTCGGTGGCGAGCGAGAATCCGGCCGGGGCCAGCTCCGCCAGCCGCTCCCGGTGGAAGGTCAGCGTGGCGATCATGCCGGTGAACGCCGGGAGCAGGACTTCGAGCGTGTCGCACGAATCGAAGACCGGCTCCTTGTCCTCCTGAAGATCGCGGTTGTAGGCCAGCGGCAACGCCTTGAGCGTCGCCATCAGCCCGGTCAGGTTGCCGATCAGCCGGCCGGACTTGCCGCGCGCGAGCTCGGCGATGTCCGGGTTCTTCTTCTGCGGCATGATCGAGGATCCGGTGGAGAAGGCGTCGTCCAGGGTCACGAAGGAGAACTCCTTCGTGTTCCAGATGATGATCTCCTCGGCCAGCCGGGACAGGTTCACCCCGAGCATCGCGGTGACGAACGCGAACTCGGCCGCGAAGTCGCGCGAGGCGGTGCCGTCGATCGAGTTCGCCGCGGACGCGGAGAACCCGAGGTCGCGGGCCACCGACTCGGGGCTGAGCCCGAGTGAGGATCCCGCGAGCGCACCGGATCCGTACGCGGACACGTCCGCGCGCTTGTCCCAGTCGCGCAGCCGGTCGGCGTCACGAGCGAACGCCTGCACGTGCGCGAGCAGGTGGTGCGCGAGCAGCACCGGCTGGGCGTGCTGCAGGTGGGTGCGGCCCGGCATGACCGCGTCCGCGTGCGCGGCGGCCTGTTCGACCAGCGCCTCCTGGAGGTCGGCCAGCAGCCGGCCCAGGATTCGCGCGTGCTCGCGCAGGTACATCCGCCCCAGGGTGGCGATCTGGTCGTTGCGCGAGCGGCCCGCGCGCAGCTTGCCGCCCAGGTCGGGGCCGAGGATCTCAAGCAGTCCGCGCTCGAGCGCGGTGTGCACGTCCTCGTCCGCGATGGTGGCGACCAGGTCACCGGACTCGACGTTGTTCTCCAGCGTGTCCAGGCCGGCGAGCATCCGGGTCAGCTCGTCGTCGGTGAGCAGCCCGGCCGCGTGCAGCACGCGGGCGTGTGCCCGCGAGCCGGCGATGTCGTACGGCGCGAGCCGCCAGTCGAAGTGCACGCTGGCGGAGAGCAGGGCGAGGGCCTCGGAGGGGCCGCCGGAGAAGCGGCCTCCCCACAGGCTCACCCGATCGGGGTTGTTGGTCACGACTGGTCGTTGTCCCGCCGTGCGGCGATCTTGCTGGACAGCCCGAACAGCTCGATGAAGCCCTTGGCCTGCGACTGGTCGAACGTGTCGCCGGTGTCGTAGGTGGCCAGGTTGAAGTCGTAGAGCGACTCGTCGCTGCGCCGACCGGTGACCACGGCCCGACCGCCGTGCAGGGTCATCCGGATGTCGCCGGACACGTGCCGGTTGGCCTCGGCGATGAAGCCGTCCAGGGCCCGCTTGAGCGGGGAGAACCACAGGCCGTCGTAGACCAGCTCGGCCCAGCGCTGCTCGACGGTCCGCTTGTAGCGGGCCAGTTCGCGCTCGACGGTGACGTTCTCCAGCTCCTGGTGCGCGGTGATCAGCGCGATCGCGCCCGGGGCCTCGTAGACCTCGCGGCTCTTGATGCCCACGAGCCGGTCCTCGACCATGTCGATCCGGCCGATGCCCTGGGTGCCGGCCCGCCGGTTCAGCTCCTCGATCGCCTGGAGCACGCTGACCGCGCGGCCGTCGACGGCAACCGGCACGCCGCGCTCGAAGGTGATCACGATCTCGTCCGCGTCCCGCGGCGTGGCCGGGTTCTGGGTGTACTCGTACACGTCCTCGATCGGCGCGTTCCAGATGTCCTCCAGGAAGCCGGTCTCCACGGCCCGCCCGAAGACGTTCTGGTCGATCGAGTACGGCGACTTCTTGGTCGTGGCGATCGGCAGGTTCTTCGCCTCGGCGAAGGCGATCGCCTTGTCCCGGGTCATCGCGTAGTCGCGGACCGGCGCGATGCACTTGAGGTCGGGGGCCAACGAGGAGATGCCGACCTCGAACCGGACCTGGTCGTTGCCCTTGCCGGTGCAGCCGTGCGCGACCGTGGTGGCGCCGTGCTTCTTCGCGGCGGCGACCAGGTGCTTGACGATCACCGGGCGCGAGAGCGAGGAGACCAGCGGGTAACGGTCCATGTAGAGGGCGTTGGCCTGGATCGCCGGCAGGCAGTAGCCGTCGGCGAACTCGTCGCGGGCGTCGGCGACCTCGGCCTCGACCGCGCCGCAGGCCAGCGCCCGCTTGCGGATGATGTCCAGGTCCTCGCCGTTCTGGCCGACGTCGACGGCCACCGCGATGACCTCGGCGCCGGTTTCCTCGGCGATCCACTGGATACAGACGGAGGTGTCGAGACCTCCGGAGTAGGCGAGTACGACGCGCTCGGTCACGAGCGTGCTCCTTCGAAGAGTGGTCGGGCAGATGGTGCGGTGTTTCGCCGGAGCCGAGCGCTCTAGCGGGGTACGGAAGTGTGTGCGGCCGGGCCCTGCGGCAACGCCTAGCCCTTGTTCTCGGCAAGCGCCAGGAGGTGGGCGGCGAGCGCCGCGCCTCCCTCGGGGTCTCGCGAGACCATCAGGATGGTGTCGTCGCCGGCGATGGTGCCCAGGATCAGCCGGGAGTCGGCGTGATCCATGGCCGAGGCCAGGAATTGGGCAGCCCCGGGCGGTGTGCGCACCACCACGAGGTTGCCCGATGCCTCGGCCGACACCAGCAGTTCGCCGGCCAGGCGCGACAGCCGTCCCTCGACTGCGGACTCCTCGAGCGGCGCCCGTGGGGTGCGGTCGCCGCCTTCCGCCGGTACGGCGTAGATGAGCGATCCCTCCCCGTCGCGGATCTTGACCGCGCCGAGTTCGTCGAGGTCCCGGGAGAGTGTGGCCTGGGTGACGGCGAGGCCGTCCTCGGCGAGCAGTCGGGCGAGTTGATTCTGCGACCGGACCCGGTGCCGGGTCAGGATGTCGACGATCCGCCGGTGCCGGGCGATCCGGGTGCTTGGCACCGCGTACACGCCCTCGACCGGGGTCGCTTCACTGCTCTGCTCGCTGCTCATGGGACGACCTCGCCTAGTGTCGGACTCGTCGTCGTCGGCTGTGGGTCACGGTGTTCCTCCGGCGGGTGCGGCGGCGAGGCCGGCGTCCAGGATGGCGGGCAGGGCTCCGAGCAGCGCGTCCACGTCCGCGTCGTCGACGACGAGCGGAGGGGCGAGCCTGACCCGGGTGGGCACGGCGGCGTTGACGAGGAAGCCCGCGTCCTGCGCCGCCTTTTGCACGGCCGGCGCCACCGGTGCGGTGAGCACGATACCGATCAACAGGCCTGCTCCGCTGACCCGACCGACCAGCGGATGGGCGATCTTTTCGATTCCCGCCCGAAGGTGCTCGCCCAGGCGCGCCGAGCGCCCGCACAGGTCCTGCTCCTCGATGGTGTCCAGCACCGCGAGCGCCGCGGCGCAGCACACCGGATTGCCGCCGAACGTGGTGCCGTGCTGGCCCGGTTGCAACAGCTCCGCCGCCGCGCCGAACGCCACGCAGGCGCCGATCGGCAGGCCGCCGCCCAAGCCCTTGGCCAGGGTGACCACGTCGGGTTCGATACCCAGCGGCTGATGTGCGAACCAGGTGCCGGTGCGGGCGATGCCGGTCTGGATCTCGTCCAGGATCAGCAGCGCGCCGTGCGCGGCGGTGATCTCCCGGGCCGCGACCAGGTAGCCCTCGCCGGGCATGACCACGCCGTTCTCACCCTGGATGGGCTCCAGGATCACCGCGGCCGTCTGCGGCCCGACCGCGGCGCGCAGCGCCTCGATGTCGCCGTAGGGCACGAAGTCGACGCCGCCGGGCAGCGGAGCGAACGGCTCGCGCTTGGCGGGCTGGCCGGTCATCGCCAGCGCGCCCATGGTGCGGCCGTGGAAGCCGCCCTCGGCCGCGATGATCTGCGGTCGGCCGGTGCGCCGGGCGAGCTTGAACGCGGCCTCGTTGGCCTCGGCGCCCGAGTTGCCGAAGTAGACCCGCCCGGGGCGGCCGAACAGCCCGAGCAGCCGTTCGGCGAGCGCGACCGGCGGCTCGGCGATGTAGAGGTTGGACACGTGGCCCAGCCGGCCCAGTTGCTCGCTCACCGCGGCGGCGATCGCCGGGTGGGCGTGGCCGAGCGAGTTGACCGCGATGCCGCCGAGGAAGTCGAGGTAGGTGTTGCCGTCGCTGTCCACGACCCGCGCCCCGGATCCGCTGACCAGCTCGATCGAGGGCGTGCCGTAGTTGTGCATCAGCGATCGGTTCCACCGCTGTGTCAGTGCACCGGTCCCGGTGATCGTCATACCGCCCCCTCCGCTTCGTGGTCGTCTTGTCCGGTGAAGGTCCCGGCCCGGCGGGCCGGGACCACCATGGTCCCGATCCCCTCGTCGGTGAACACCTCCAGCAGCAGCGAGTGCGCGACCCGCCCGTCCAGGACGTGGGCGGCCGGCACTCCGGCCCGCACCGCCCGCAGGCACGCCTCCATCTTGGGCAGCATGCCGCTGGAGAGCGTCGGCATCAGCGCCGCCAACTCGTCGGCGTCCAGCCTGGATATCACCTCGTCGCTGGTGGGCCAGTTCGCGTACAGCCCCTCGACGTCGGTGAGCACGACCAGTTTCTCCGCGCCCAGCGCGACCGCCAGCGCGGAGGCCGCGGTGTCCGCGTTGACGTTGTAGACGTGCCCGTCGGCGCCGCGTGCGATCGAGGAGACCACCGGGATCCGGTTGTCGTGCAGCAGTGCCTTGATCGCGCCCGGGTCGACCTCGACGATGTCGCCGACCAGGCCGATGTCGACCGTTTCGCCGTCCACGATCGCGTGCCGCTTCTCGGCGGTCATCGTGTGCGCGTCCTCGCCGGTCATCCCGACCGCGAACGGACCGTGGTCGTTGATCAGACCGACGATCTCGCGCTGCACCTGGCCCGCGAGCACCATCCGCACCACGTCCATCGCCTCGGGCGTGGTCACCCGCAGGCCGCCCGCGAACGAGGACTCGATGCCGAGCCGGTCCAACTGCGCGCTGATCTGCGGGCCGCCGCCGTGCACGATCACCGGGCGCAGCCCCGCGAAGCGCAGGAACACCAGATCCTGGGCGAAGGCGCGCTTGAGCGCGTCGTCGACCATGGCGTTGCCGCCGAACTTGATCACCACGGTCTTGCCGTAGAAGCGCTCCAACCACGGCAGGGCCTCGATCAGCGTGCGCGCCTTGGCCAGTGCCGCATTGTTGCGGCCCTGTTTGTCGGCCGATTCCGTCCGCATCCCGCTCCCCCTCGTCTGGCTGTCCGTACCGGTCATGACGAGTAGGCCGAGTTCTCGTGGACGTAGTCGGCCGTGAGGTCGTTGGTCCACACGGTCACGGCGGCGTCGCCCGCGTTCAGGTCGGCCACGATGTGCGTCTCGCGCGGGGTCATGTCGACCAGCTCGCGGTCCTCGCCCACGAAGCCGTCCCGGCACACCCACACGCCGTTGAACGCGACGTCGAGCCGATCCGGGTCGAAGGCCGCGGCGGTGGTGCCGATCGCGGCCAGCACCCGGCCCCAGTTGGCATCCTCGCCGTGCACGGCGCACTTGAACAGGTTGTTCCGGGCGATCGAGCGGGCCACCTCGAGCGCGTCCGCCTCGGTCGCGGCGCCCACGACGTCGATCCGGATGTCCTTGCTCGCGCCTTCGGCGTCGCCGATCAGCTGCCGGGCCAGATCGCCGCCGACCGTGCGCACCGCCTCGGCGAACGCGGCGGGGTCGGGCTGGACGCCGGAGGCACCGGAGGCCATCAACAACACGGTGTCGTTGGTGGACATGCAGCCGTCGGAGTCGATCCGGTCGAACGTGGTGTGCGTGGCGCCGCGCAGCACCGTGTCCAACGTCTCGGCGTCGACCGCGGCGTCGGTGGTGAGCACGACGAGCATCGTGGCCAGGCCCGGGGCGAGCATGCCCGCGCCCTTGGCCATCCCGCCGACCGTCCACCCGGCGGGGTCGGTGACGACGGACTGCTTGTGCACGGAGTCGGTGGTCTTGATCGCGATCGCCGCGTCCTCGCCGCCGTCCGCGCTCAGCGCCGCGGCGGCCTTGGCCACGCCCGGCAACAGCTTGTCCATCGGCAGTTGCACGCCGATCAATCCGGTGGAGGCCACCACGACCTCGCCCGCGTTGAGCCCGAGCAGCTCGGCGACCCGCTCGGCGGTGGCGTGCGTGTTGCGAAAGCCCTCGGTGCCGGTGCAGGCGTTGGCGCCGCCGGAGTTGAGCACCACCGCCTGCACCTGGCCGGCCTTGACCACCTGCTCCGACCACACCACCGGCGCGGCCCTGACCCGGTTCGAGGTGAACACGGCCGCGCCCGCGATCGAGGGGCCGTCGTTGACGACCAGGGCCACGTCGGGCAGGCCCGTGCTCTTGAGGCCTGCGGCCACGCCCGAGGCCCGGAAGCCCTTTGCTGCGGTGACGCTCACGGTGCTACCCCCGTCTTGCTCAGTCCCAGGTCCTCGGCCAGGCCGAGGGCGATGTTGGTGCTCTGGATGGCACCGCCGGCGGTGCCCTTGGCGAGGTTGTCGATCGCGCCGACCACGACCAGCCGGCCGGCCCGCTCGTCGACGGTCACCTGCAGCACGGCGGTGTTCGCGCCATGGACCATCGCGGTCGCCGGCCACTGTCCCTCGGCCAGCAGGTGCACGAAGGCCTCGTCGGCATAGGCCGCGGCGTACGCGGCGCGCACCGTCTCGGCGCTCACCCCGGGCTTGAGCCGGGCGGTGCAGGTGGCCAGGATGCCGCGTGACATCGGCACCAGGGTCGGCGTGAAGGAGACCGTGACGTCCGCGTCGGTGACCGCGCGCAGCCCCTGGATGATCTCCGGGGTGTGTCGGTGCACGCCGCCCACGCCGTACGCACTCGCGGAGCCCATCACCTCGCTGCCGAGCAGATGCGTCTTGGGTGCCTTGCCCGCTCCGGAGGTGCCGGAGGCGGCCACCACGACCCAGTCGGGTTCGACCAGGTCGGCGGCCAGCGCGGGTACCGTGCACAGCAGTGACACGGTCGGGTAGCAGCCCGGCACCGCGATCCGCTTGGTGCCGGCCAGGGCGGCCCGGCCGCCCGGCAGCTCGGGCAGTCCGTACGGCCATGTCCCGGCATGGGAGGATCCGTAGAACTCCTCCCAGTCCGTCGCCTCCCGCAGGCGGTAGTCCGCACCGCAGTCCACCACGAGCACGTCCGCACCCAGCCGTGCGGCCAGCGCGCCGGACTGTCCGTGCGGCAGGGCCAGGAAGACCACGTCGTGACCGGCGAGGTTCTCGGCGGTGGTCTCGGCGAGCACCCGGTCGGCCAGCGGCAGCAGGTGCGGCTGCAGCTCGCCCAGGCGTCGGCCCGCGTTGGATCCCGCCGTGAGCGTGCCGATCTCGATCTCCGGGTGCGCGAGCAACAGACGCAGGATTTCCCCGCCCGCGTAACCGCTCGCCCCGGCCAGTGCCGCCTTGGCCCCCATACTGCCTCCTCGTGAGAAGCATGACTATACGGATCTGCGAATCTCTATGCAAGTACGGTGTGTGACGGCCCGACCGAAGGCGATCCGAGCAAGCCTGCCGCCCTTTGCCGCCACCCCAGTAGGGCGCAGGGCCGGTGCGTTAGGATCAGCCGACCTCGGATACGCGCCCCCCAGTGGGCAGTCGACCGCCGGCGGGACGGCAGCGACGTGCAGCAGCCGGCGGGCAGCCCCCGCCCAGGAAACGAACGAGACCACGTGACCCCTCCCCCCGGCACCTCCGGGCCCGCCGGCGCCTCGCGCGCCGCCGGCACGGACCTACAGTCCCCGACCGGCCAGCCGCGATCGGCTCCCGAGTCGGACCCCGCGGAATCCGACGACGCGTCGGTCGATCCGCCCTCGGCACGGCGTCGGCACCCGCGCGTCCCGCTGCCGGACCTGCTCGCCCTGGGACTGCCGACGCTGGTCTTCGCGATCATGGGCTGGCATCAGCGCTGGATCACCGACGACGGCCTGATCTTCACCCGCGCGGTCCGCGAGATCCTGGCCGGCAACGGCCCCGTGTACAGCTCCGGCGAACGGGTCGAGACGTCCACCAGCACGCTGTGGCAGTGGCTGCTCGCGCTGCTCGGTGGGATCACCCCGTTCGACTACGCGCCCACCGCCGTCTACACCGGCCTGATCCTGGCCGTCGCCGGACTGTGGCTGTCCCTGGACGGCACCCGCCGACTCTTCCGCGGCATGGCAGTCACCCGACTGCTGCTGCCCGCCGGCGTGCTCGTGTTCATCGCCATCCCCTCCGTGTGGGACTTCGCCACCGCCGGCATGGAGACCGGACTGATCCTGTTCTGGATCGGCCTGTCCTGGTGGTTGCTGATCGGCACCTGGCTGCGCCCGGTCGATACCCACACCACCCGCCGCACCCTCGCGCTCTCCCTGTGGTTCGGCCTGGGCCCGCTGGTCCGCCCCGACCTGGGCCTGACCATGGTGGTCCTGCTCGCCGCCCAGTTCCTGCTGATCCGCGCCCGCTGGCCCAAGGCCCTGGCGATGCTGGCCTGCGCAGGCTTCCTACCCGCCGCGTACGAGATCTTCCGGATGGGCTATTACGGCCTGATCTTCCCGATGCCCGCGCTCACCAAAGAGGCGTCGGGCTCGTTGTGGGGTCGGGGCTGGGACTACCTGACCGACTACATGCGGCCGTACTACCTGTGGATCCCGATGATCCTGATCCTGGTCGCCGTCGCGGTCGCCCTCACCCGGCGCCGCCCGGCCGACCGCCGCACCTGGATCGTCATCGCCACCCCCCTGGTCGCGGCCCTGGGCCAGACCGTCTACGTGCTCAAGGTCGGCGGCGACTTCATGCACGGCCGGATGTGGCTGCCGATCCTGCTCCTGGTGCTGCTCCCGCTCCTGCTCGCCCCGCTGGACCGGCTGATCACCCCGGCCATCGTGCTCGTCGCGGTCTGGGCCGTGGTCTGCGGCACCACCCTGCGCTCCGGCGTGATCACCACGCCCTCCCCCAGCGGCCACGGCAACCAGGTCTGGAACGAACGCGACACTTACGCGGCCTGGACCCGGACCGACAACCCCACCACCGAGGAAGCACACATCCGGACGCTGCCGACGATAAAGGAGGCGTTCCGTAACGAAAAGGCGACCGGAGAGCGTTTGTTGTTCGTGGACCCGAACTACATGAAGCTCCCGCCGCTGCCGCTGCGCCGCGATCTGCCCTTCGACAAGGGCCTGGTCATCGGTCGCCTGGGCGTGGGCGGCTCGATCACCCCGCTCGGCGGCGTCGTGGTCGACGTATGGGGCCTGGCCAACACGGTCGGCGCGCACATCACCGAGACCCAGCACACCGCGGCGGGCCACAAGAAGCTGCTGCCCTTCGCCTGGAACGTCGCGCTGTACGTCGACCCGGCCGGCGACGCGCTGGTGCCCGAGGAGGCCGCGCCCGCCGCGGAGATCCGGGCCGCCCGGGCCGCGCTCCGGTGCGGCGACCTCAAGGAGCTCGTCGACTCGGTCAGCGAACCGATGTCCGCGTCACGCTTCTGGAAGAACCTGACCGGCGCCGCGGGCCGCACCGATCTGCGGATCCCGGCCGACCCGATCGAGGCCGAGAAGAAATTCTGCGCATCCTCCTGAGCCCGTCATCGGCCCGGCGGGCGATCATCAGTGGTTATGGTGTGGTCGGCCCGCCCGCCCCGTCTGGAGTCAACGAACCATGAGCCTCGTGAGTGTGCTTTCCGGGCGCTCGCGCTCCGGGCGGCGGGCCCATCCCTCGACGGACGGCCCGCAGCCCCGCGGCATCACCCGCTGGAACACCGCGATGGTGCTGGTGCCCACGCTGATCCTGCTGGTCCTGGGCTGGCATCGACGCTGGATCAGCGACGACGGCCTGATCTTCACCCGCACGGTCCGCCAGATCCTGGCCGGGCACGGCCCCGTGTTCAACGTCGGCGAACGCGCCGAGGCGTCCACGAGCACGCTGTGGCAGTGGATCCTGGTGTCGGCCTCGTGGATCACCCAGATGGACGTGGGCCGGCTCGCGGTCCACCTGGGCCTGCTGTGCACCGCCGCCGGCTACGCGCTGGCTCTGCACACCACTCGCCGGCTGTACACCCGCACCGCCGGGACGATCCCGCTGGTGCCGCTCGGCGTGATCGCCCTGCTCGCACTGCCGCCGGTGTGGGACTTCGCCACCTCGGGCCTGGAGACCGGCCTGACCACGGTGTGGACCGCCGGCTGCTGGTGGCTGCTGGTGCGCCTGCCGCACGACCCGCGCGCCCGGATCGCCTACGGCCTGGCCTTCCTGGCCGGCCTGGGCCCGATGGTGCGGCCCGACCTGGCGATCGCCACGCTCGGCTTCCTGATCGCACTCGGCGTCGTCCGTCGCCCGCGCCTGCTGCACACTCCGGCCCTGCTCGGCACCGCATTCACCGTGCCGCTGCTGTACGAGATCTTCCGGATGGGCTACTACGGCGTCCTGCTCCCGCTGCCGGCCGTCACCAAGGAGGCATCCACTGCCGACTGGTCCCGAGGCTGGAACTACGTCCGCGACCTGACCGACCCGTACCACCTGTGGATCCCGTTCGTGCTGCTCCTGGCCGTGGTGGTCGGCCGATCGGTACCCCGCCTGCGCGACCCCGCCGGCGCGGGCGCGCGTCTGCGCGCGATCGACCGCGCCGGATGGGCCAGGATCACCGTGTTCGCGGTGCC
Organism: Embleya sp. NPDC005575; assembly: GCF_040605455.1. NCBI lineage: Bacteria > Bacillati > Actinomycetota > Actinomycetes > Kitasatosporales > Streptomycetaceae > Embleya > Embleya sp. NPDC005575. The sequence goes on from NZ_JBEXCV010000082.1 coordinate 20,471, forward strand.
CGTCCTGTGCGGCCTGACGATGCTGCTCTACGTGGTCCGCGTCGGCGGCGACTTCATGCACGCCCGGATGTTGCTGCCGGGGCTGTTCATGCTGCTCCTGCCGATCCTGCTGGTCCCCGCGAACCGGCTCGCGATCCCGGCGGCCACGGTCCTGATCGGCTGGGCCACTGTCTGCGCGGCCACCTTCCGGGTGCCCTACGAAGGCATCGGTCCGCGCGGCATCGCCGACGAACGCGCCTTCTACGTCGGCGCGCTCAAGGTCGCCAATCCGGTCACCGCGTACTCCTACGTGGCCAACTACCCACGCTTCCCCGCCGCCGCGAACGCCGCCCGCGCCGACCACACGCACGTGATCGTCTACCCCTGGTACGACGGCTTCTACGTCACCGTGCTCGACCCGAACCTGCCCGCCCCGGTCGCCACCGTCTGGTCCAACCTCGGCATGAACGGCGCCAACACCCCGCTCGACGGCGTCTCCGTGGACATCTTGGGCCTGGCCTATCCGCTCGCCGCACACGTCGAACTCACCACCCGCGGCCGCCCCGGCCACGAGAAGGCGATCGACATCGCCTGGGTCTTCGCCCAGTACGCCTCCCCCGAAGCCGTCCTGCCGCCCGGCATCGACCCGATCCGGGTCAAGGCCGCGCGCTACGCCCTCACCTGCGGCGACGCCAACCGGGGCAAGCTCAAGGAGCTCCAGGACTCGGTCCACGAACCGATGTCCTGGAGCCGCTTCAAGAAGAACTTCACCGGCGCCTTCGACCGCACCTCGTTCCGCTTCCCGAACGACCCGGTCACCGCCGCCAAGGAAATCTGCGGCATCGACGTCCTGTCCGAAGGCGTCCTCCCCAAGGACAACCCCAACCGCTGACCCCCCAACCCCGGCCGCCCCCTCACCCACCTCCGACTCGGGCCGGCCACACCCCCGGCGCGTCAGCGCCCCCGACCCACCCCCGCCCAAGTGATCGACGCGCGCAGCGCGGAGAGCGGCGAAGCCGCAAACTTCGACTTCGTGACCCGGAGCAAAGCGCAGGGACACGAAGTCACGAGCGAGGGGCCGCTTTTTCTTGGAGGAGCGAAGCGGGGGAAAGGAAAAGTGGTGCCTCGCGAGCCGGCGACAAAGTCGCCCAACAAGCAGCCCCGGCTCCTCGCGCTCACGACCCGGTCACCCCCGAGACCGCACGGTCACATCATCGATCCGCGAATCGACCGGCAGCGTGAGCGTCGACACCACGACCCCCGCCACCGTCCCGGGATCGCTGTAGCGCTCGCGCTCGAACACCCCGCCCTCCTGCTCCCGCACCCCGCGCTGCATCGCCGTGGCCGTCCGCCCCGGGTACACACTGGTCACCCGCAGCGCCGGCTCCTCCTCCCGCAGTCCGTCGGCCAACGCCTTGAGCGCGTGCTTGCTCGCCGCATACGCCGTCCAGCCCGCATTGGTCCGCAGCCCCGCCCCACTGTTGAGCAGAACCACGTCGGCCCGCCCGCGCCGCAGCGCCGGCAACAGCACCCGCGTAACCTCCGCCACCGCAAGCACGTTGACGGTCAGTGTGCGCGACCACACGTCCGCGGCCGTCTCCGCCACCGTGCCCAGTTCCGCGATGCCCGCGCTGTGCACCAGGCCCGCGAACGTCTCCTCGGCGAGCGGTGCCAGCGCGTCCGCGATCGTCTCGGGACGCTCCAGGTCCGCGACCACGGTCCGCACCCCGGGCCCGGCCAATTCCGCGGCCCGCCGCTCCGACCGCACGATCGCGACCAGGTCGTGGTCGCTCTCCCGCAGCCGGCGGGCGATCTCCGCACCGATACCGCTGCCGGCACCAGTGATCACATAAGTACTCATTGCGCCACCCTACGAGGTGCGCGCGCACCGAGAGTGCGACGACCTCGTACCGAGCGACTCGGTCCACGCCCCGTTGTCCCGACGGCGCTCCACCACCCACCTGGTCGACGCCATGGACCGCACGGTCTTCCGCTTCCCCGACGACCCGACCGCCGCCGTCCGACAGATCTGCGGCGTCGACGTCCTGAAACCGGGCGGGTCCTGCCCACCGCACCGGCGCCGGATCCGGCCCCGGTTCGGCCGCCCCTGCCCTGACACGGCTGCGGCCCGCACCCCCGAACCGAAGGTGTGCGGGCCGCAGCCGAGCAACGAGATACAACCCGGCCTCACGCCCCGCGCAGTACCGCCCCGGTCCGCTCGGTCGCGAGCGCCACCGCCGCGTCGCGCGCGGCCGTCGCCTCCTCGACCGTGAGCGTGCGGTCCGGCGCCCGGAAGCGCAACGCGTAGGCCAGCGACTTGCCGCCCTCGGCGACCTGCGCGCCGGTGTACACGTCGAACAGCCGGACCGACTCCAACAACGCGCCCGCGCCCTCGACCAGCGCCGCCTCCACCGTCGCGGCCGGCACCGACGCGTCCACGACCAGCGCGACGTCCTGCGTGGCCACCGGGTACGAGGAGATGTGCCCGGCCTGCGGTAGGTGTTCCCCGTCGAGGTCGGCGGTCAGCAGGTCCAGGTCCAGCTCCATCGCGGCCACCCGCTCGGGCAGGTGCAGCGCCTTGAGCACCCGGGGGTGCAGCTCGCCCGCGTGCCCCACGACCCGCTCGGTCCCGTCCGCCGCGGTCGCCACGAGCGCCGCGCAGCGCCCGGGATGCCACGGCTCGTACTGGTCCTGACGCACTGTCAGCTCAACACCGACGGCGTCCGCGACCACCCGTGCCGCCTCGATCGCGTCCGCCCAGACCTGCGGCCGACCCTTGCCCCACCAGCCGGAGTGCTCCCGCTCGCCGGCCAGCACCACCGCGACCCGCTGCGGCTGATCCGGCAACGCCGCGGCCAACCCCGTCAGTTCCTCGTCGGTCGGCCGCCGGTCCACGGCGAGCTGTGGCGCGCGCGGGGTCGACGCGTTCGGCAGGAAGACCACTCCCGACTCGAACAGCGCCAGGTCGCCGTTGCCGCGCCCGAGGTTGCGGCGCAGCGTCCCGAGCAGCCCCGGCAGCAGTGTCGTGCGCAGCGCCGGCTCCTCCTCGGAGATCGGGTTGACCAGCACCACGGTGCGCCGCCGCGCGTCGTCCTCGGCCAGCCCGAGGTCGTCGAACGCGCTCTGTCCCACGAACGGGTAGTCGAGCACCTCGGCGTAGCCCGCGCCCGCGAGAGCGCGCCCGATCCGACGCCTGCGCCGCTGGTCCGCGGTCAGCCCGCGACCGGCCGGCACCTGCGGCAGCGTGGAGGGCACCTGCTCGTAGCCCTCCAACCGGATGACCTCTTCGGCCAGGTCGTTCGGGTCGGTCAGGTCGGGCCGCCAGGTCGGCGGCACCACGGTCAGCTCGTCGATGCCCTCGACCGAGCAGCCCACCTCCTGCAACCGCTGGGCGACCGTCTCGCGCGGGTACGCGACACCCGCGACCTTCGCCGCGTGGTCCGCCGCGAGCACGATCCGCACCATCTCACGCGGCGCGTCCACCTCGGTCACGCCCGCTTCGGCCTGGGCCCGCTCGCCGCCGAGCGCGGCCAGCAGGTCCACCGCGCGCTGCGCCGCGGCCCGGGCCGCCTCCGGGTCCACGCCGCGCTCGAACCGGCGCGACGCCTCCGAACCCAGCTTGTGCCGGCGCGCGGTGCGCGCGATGGATACCGGGTCGAAGTGCGCGGCCTCGATCACGATGTCCGTCGTCTCGACGCCGATCTCGGTGCTCGCCCCGCCCATCACGCCCGCGAGGCCGATCGGCCCTCGGTTGTCGCAGATCAGCAGGTCCTCGCGGGCCGGCTTGCGCTCGGCGTCGTCCAGCGTGGTCAGCGTCTCGCCCTCGTGCGCGCGACGCACCACGATCGCGCCCTGCAACCGGGTCCGGTCGTAGGCGTGCAGCGGCTGGCCCAGTTCGAGCATCACGTAGTTGGTGACATCCACGACGAGCGAGATGGGCCGCATGCCGCCCATCTGCACCCGGCGCTGCAACCACAGCGGGGACGGCGCCTCGGGGTCGATGCCGACCACGGTGCGCGCGACGAACCGGTCACAACCGGCCGTGTCCTCGACCAGGACCGGGTAGCCGTACGAGTTCGCGTCCGGCACGTCCAGCAGCGCCGGGTCACGCAGCGGCTGCCCGTAGGCGATCGCCGCCTCGCGGGCGACGCCGCGCATCGACAGGCAGTAGCCCCGGTCCGGGGTCACCGCGATGTCGAGCACCTCGTCGATCAGGCCGAGCAGTTCGATCGCGTCCGCGCCGATCTGAGCCTCGATCGGCAGCACGATGATGCCGTCGTGGTCGTCGCCCATGCCCAGTTCGCGGGCCGAGCAGATCATCCCGCGCGAGACACGGCCGTAGGTCTTGCGCTCGGCGATCTCGAACGGGCCGGGCAGCACGCCGCCCGGCAGGATCACCACGACCTTGTCGTCGACCTCGAAGTTGCGCGCACCGCAGACGATCTCCTGCGGCTCACCGGTGCCGTTGGCGTCGCCGACATCGACCTTGCAGAACCGGATCGGCTTCTTGAAGCCCTCCAGCTCCTCGATCTCCAGCACCCGGCCGACCACGAGCGGCCCCTTGAGGTCCGCACCGAGCTGCTCGACCGTCTCGACCTCCAGACCCAGCGCCACGAGCTTGTCGGCGACATCGCGCCCGGACTCGCCGGCGGGGAGGTCGACGTACTCCCGCAGCCAAGAAAGCGGGACCCGCATCAGATCTCCATCCCGAACGGAAGGGTGAACCGGACGTCACCCTCGACCATGTCTCGCATGTCCTCGACGTTGTGCCGGAACATCAGCGCACGCTCCAGGCCCACGCCGAACGCGAAGCCGCTGTACACCTCGGGGTCGATGCCACACGCGATCAGCACGCGTGGGTTGACCATGCCGCAGCCGCCCCACTCGATCCAGCCCTCGGACCGGCAGGTGCGACACGGCCGCTCCGGGTCGCCCACCGAGGCGCCGCGACACACGAAGCACTTGAGGTCGAGCTCGGCGGAGGGCTCGGTGAAGGGGAAATACGACGGGCGCAGCCGGGTGACGATGCCCTCGCCGAACATCGCCTGCACGAAGTGGTCGAGCGTGCCCTTGAGGTCGCCCATCGTCAAACCCTTGTCCACGGCCAGACCCTCGATCTGGCCGAAGACCGGGGTGTGCGTGGCGTCCAGCTCGTCGGTGCGGTACACCCGGCCCGGGCAGATCACGTAGATCGGCGGGGTCCGGGTCAGCATGGTGCGGATCTGCACAGGCGAGGTGTGCGTGCGCAGCACCACGCCCGAATCCGCCGAGCCGTCCTCGGCGCGCACGAAGAAGGTGTCCTGCATGGTCCGCGCGGGGTGGTCCGGCAGGATGTTGAGGGCGTCGAAGTTGTACCACTCCGCCTCGACCTGCGGGCCCTCGGCGACCTCGTAGCCCATCGCGACGAAGAGATCCTCGATCCGCTCGGACAGCGTGGTCAGCGGGTGCCGCGCGCCGCGCGGAGCGCGGTCCCACGGCAGCGTGACATCGACCGCCTCCTCGACCAGCACGCGCGCGTCGCGCTCGGCCTCCAGCTCGACCTGACGCTGCTCCAGGGCCTTCTTCACCGCGCCGCGCGCCTGCCCGACCCGCTTGCCGGCCTCGGCCTTGGCCTGCGGCGGGAGCGCGCCGATCTCGCGGTTGGCGAGCGCGAGCGGCGAACGGTCGCCGGTGTGCGCGACCTTCGCCTCCTGCAGCTCGGCGAGGTCGCTCGCGGCGGCGACCGCCGCGAGCGCCGCGTCGCGGGCCTGCTCGACTTCCTCTGGTTTCAACGCCTCGACCTCGACCGGGTCGTACGACTTGTTCGGTGCCGACATCTGTGTCCAGTGCTCCTGTGGGGGATCCGCCGGTGGTGGAGGCGGCAACGACGTCCTGCGACGTCCGCGCTCCGAGTTTACTGACGCCGCGTGGGCGTGCGTGTGTCGGCCGGACCGCGACGACGTGTGGTGGAGCGTCCCGACCTGCCGCTTCGGCGGCGTGCTACATCAGGACGTCCGGCATCGCGGCCGGCAGGGTAAATCGAAATCGGGCTCCGCCGCACTCGGCGCGATCCACGCCGATGCTGCCCGCGTGTGCCTGCACCAGGCCCTTGACGATGTACAGCCCCAGGCCGGTGCCGCCGCGGCGGTTGCCGCGCCAGAAACGGGTGAAGACACGGTCGAGGAGTTCGTCCGGGATGCCCGGGCCCTCGTCGCTCACCGTGATCTCCGTCCCCTGCGCCCCGGGCGCGGCCCCGATGGAGACCGCGCGCATCTCGATGGTGACGGTTCCGGCGCCGTGGCGCACCGCGTTTTCCAGCAGGTTGCCCAGGATCTGGTCCAGCTTGTCCGCGTCCAGCCACATGTTGGGCAGCGGCCCGTCCACCACGACCACGAACCGCTCGTCGGGTAGCCCGTTGCACTCCATCGCGCGCAGGTGCCGGTGCACCGCCTCCTCCATGTCGACGACCTGCCGGTTCAGTTGCAGCCGGCCCGCGTCGATCCGGGAGATGTCCAGGAGTTCGGTGATCAGCCGGGTGACCCGGTCCGCGTCCGCGTCCACCGTCTCCAGCATCAGCCGCTTCTGCTCGTCGGTGAACCGCTCCCACTTGGCCAGCAGCGTCGCGGTGAAGCCCTTGACCGAGGTCAGCGGCGAGCGCAGTTCGTGCGCGACGGTGGCGATCAGGTCGGAGTGCCCGCGCTCGATCCGCCTGCGCGCATCGGTGCAGCGCAGCGAGACCACGAGCTTGGCCAGCGGGCTGTGCGGCCCGTCGGCGCGGACGAAGGACGCCGTGACCAGAATCTCCCGGCCGGCCAGGAGCAGATTGCGCTCCGGCTGCCGGGTGCGGGTGCCCAGGCCGCCGTACGGGTCGGTGCACACCCACCAGCGCCTGCCCTCGAGGTCCTCCAGCGGCAGCGCGTCCGCGATGTGTTTGCCGAGCGCGTCCTCGGGACGCGTCCCGGTGATCCGGGCGGCGGCGGTGTTGAACGTGACCACCGTGCCGTTCTCGTCCGCGATCACCAGGCCGTCGGGCAGCATGTCGGCGTCCATCGGCCCCCTTCCCGTTTCGGGCCCGAGGCAGTTCCGGGCCGGACACACTATCCCAACGCGCGACGTGCCGTCCGAATGCGCCGGACTGGTTCCCGCCCGACCGGTGGTCAAGCCGGGTACGACGGGGTCATCCCTCGCTTCGCGCGCCGGAGCGGCAGCCCCCGTGCCCGCGCTGCGCGCGGGCGGACGCGTACAGACACACGGCCGCGGCGGTCGCCAGGTTCAAACTCTCGGCCCGCCCGTGGATCGGCACGCGCACGACGGCGTCGGCCAATGCCCGGGTCTCCTCGGGCAGCCCCCACGCCTCGTTGCCGAATATCCACGCGGTGGGCCCGTCGAGGCCACCCGCGTCCAACTCCCCGTCCAGGTCCGCGTCCCCGGCGCCGTCGGCGGCCAGGATGCGCAGCCCGGCGGCGCGCAGCGCGGCGATCGTGTCCTCGATCCGGGCGCCGGTGACCACCGGCAGGTGGAAGAGACTGCCCACCGAGGCCCGCACGGCCTTGGGGTTGTACGGGTCCACGGACGCGTCGGTGAGCACGACCGCCTCGGCGCCGGCCGCGTCCGCTGCGCGCAGCACGGTGCCGGCGTTGCCGGGGTCGCGCACGTTCGCGAGCACCGCGACCAGATCCGGCCGCGCGGCCATCGCGCTCTCCAGCGGTACGTCCACGAACCGGCACAGCGCGACCACGCCCTGCGGCGTCACGGTCTGGCTGATCGCCCCGACCACCTCGTCGGTGGCGGTGAACACCGGTACCCGGGCCTGGTGCGCGCCCGCGACCAGATCGGGATAGCGCTCGGCCACCTCGAAGGTGATGTACAGCTCGCGCAACGTCCCGGGCAGCGCCACCGCCTCGCGGACCGCCTGCGGTCCCTCGGCCAGGAACAACCGTTCACGGGCCCGGAAAGCGCGTTTGGCGAGCCGCCGGGCCGCCGCCACTCGTGGTGATCGGGTGGACGTCAGCTCGGGGCTCGCCATCGCGTTACCGTTCTCTGCTCTCGGCCTGTAACGACGTAAGAAATGCTGCGACATCGACGACGTGAGTCGACGATCAGGCCGCGGCGTCTTCCTTCTTCGCGTTGACATCGGCCGGGAGGGCCTTCTGCGCTACCTCGATGAGGGCGGCGAACGCCGGGGCGTCGTTGACCGCGAGCTCGGCGAGCATCTTGCGGTCGATCTCCACACCGGCGGCCTTGAGGCCCTGCACGAAGCGGTTGTAGGTCATCCCGTTCAGGCGGGCAGCGGCGTTGATGCGCTGGATCCACAGCTGACGGAAGTCCCCCTTCCGCTTCTTGCGGTCGTTGTAGTTGTAGACCATGGAGTGGGTGACCTGCTCCTTGGCCTTCCTGTACAGACGGGACCGCTGGCCGCGGTAGCCGGACGCCCGCTCGAGGATGACGCGACGCTTCTTGTGGGCGTTGACTGACCGCTTGACGCGTGCCACTTGATGAACTCCTTGATGTCAGACCGCGGTGTATCGACCGCGGCCCGGGTAAGTCTGGGACCGTCGCCGGTCGCCGACCGGTGGGTTCTCGTCAGCCGGTGCGACGACTGCTGCCTACTACTTCTTGAGCAGCTTCTTGATCTTCTTGGCGTCGGCCGGGGCCACCTCGACGACGCCGGCGAGCCGCCGGGTCACGGTCGAGGGCTTGTGTTCGAGAAGGTGACGGCGACCCGCACGCTGGCGCAGCACCTTGCCGGAGCCGGTGATACGAAAGCGCTTGCTGGCACCGCTGTGGGTCTTGTTCTTCGGCATGTCGCCGCAGTCTCCTCGTCGTGCCGCACCCGCCCGGTGGTGACCGGGCAGGCACAGGTGTGTGTGTGCATATCGGGCGCGGGGCGACCCGTTCCGGGTCAGACCTGCTCGTCGGCCTTCGGCTCCGCGTCGCTCGCGACGGGTGCCTCGGCGGCCGGAGCTTCCTCGGCCGGAGCTGCCTCGGGGGCGTCCGTCTCGTCGGGGTGGTCGTCCCCGGCCTCGACGGCCACGCGGCGTGCGTCCTTGCGAGCCGCCTGGGCCTCGCGAGCCTCGGCCATGGCCTCGGTCTTCTTCTTGTGCGGGCCGAGAACCATGATCATGTTGCGGCCGTCCTGCTTCGGGTTCGACTCGATGAACCCGAGGTCCTGGACGTCCGTCGCGAGACGCTGCAGCAGTCGGTAGCCCAACTCGGGCCGGGACTGCTCGCGACCACGGAACATGATCGTGATCTTGACCTTGTCGCCCTGCTTCAGGAACCGCTCGACGTGACCCTTCTTGGTGTCATAGTCGTGCGGGTCGATCTTCGGCCGGAGCTTCATCTCCTTGATGACCGTGTGCGCCTGGTTCTTGCGCGCTTCACGGGCCTTCATGGCCGACTCGTACTTGAACTTGCCGTAGTCCATGAGCTTGCAGACCGGCGGCCGGGCGTTGGCCGCGACCTCGACGAGGTCGAGGTCGTACTCCTGGGCAAGTTCCATGGCCTTGGCCAGCGGGACGATTCCGACCTGCTCGCCGCCAGGACCAACGAGTCGCACCTCGGGGACGCGAATCCGGTCGTTGATGCGGGGCTCGGCGCTGATGGGGCCTCCTCATACCTGAAGCGACCGCGGGCGAAGCGGTCACATGTGTCTCGGTGTAACTTCCCCCCGAGCCAGGCCCTCACGAAGCCATCCAGGCAACGCGAAAAAGCCTCGCACGGTTGCATGCGAGGCTCCATCACCGGCAACGAAGCCGCCCTGGGGCGACGAACGTGAAACGGACGCACACGAAATGCGCCACGCCGGACCGGTACCCGTCGTCCGTGAGGTCGATCGGGTGGGAGACGGAGCCTCCGCTTGCAGGCCGGGCATGCAGATGCCCGGTCGGTCGATACACCACTCTACCACTGGCTCGAACATGCCGAAGGGCCCCGTTGTTCCCCGATTCCGGGGCATACCCGAGACTGGGCACATGAGCGAGAGCGCCCCACTTATGTCACCCGACCCCTCCGACGACGTCGCCGGCCGGCCCGACCGGGTCGAGACCATGACCCGGGACATCGCGGACGTGCCCGCCGTCGAGGTCATCACCACCTTGTCCGTGCACCTGATGAGCGCGGCGGCGGTCAAACTCGGTCTGGCCGAGGACGGCGAGGCGCACAAGGACCTGGACGAGGCACGCAAGCTGATCACCGCCCTCGCGGGCCTGGTCACCGCCGCGGCCCCCGAGGTCGGGTCCTACCACGCGGGCCCGCTGCGCGACGGCCTGAAGACCCTGCAACTCGCCTTCCGCGAGGCCTCCACACACCCCGACCAGGTCGGCAAGGGCCCGGGCGAAAAGCTCACCGGCCCGGTCCACGCCTGACCCCCACCCGCCCGCCGGCCGGGCTACGCCCCAGCCCGTCCGGCACCCCACTCACACGTCACCTCGGACCGACCCGATCCACCCCGCCGGGCCCCGTCCGTCCCGGCCAGGCCCACACCGCCCCACGCCGTCCGGTGGCTCCGAACCCAAGCCATCCGGCTGAATCCGGAGTCACACCACCCGGTCCGGACGCCCCCGCCCCGGTCCAGGCCACCCAGCCCGTCCGGCGCTTGAGGACAAGCAGGCCGCAGGCCGGCTGACCCGACCCACCGCCAACGAGCCGGCCAACCGGCCCCGAAGCCACCCGGCCCGCGTGCGGCCCGTCCGGCACGAGGACCCGCAGGCCGACCGCCGCGACCCGCCCGGAACGCGGACCGGGCCGACCCGAGCCACCCGGCCCGTCCGGCGTTCGAGGACACAGCGGGCCTCGGGCCGACGCCGGTCACGTGCTCAGCGTGTGTACAGCGGTACCACGTCGAGTGCGCTGCCGGGAGGCAACATCGCCAGGTCCAGGCCGCGATCCAGCCGGGCCCGTACCACGTCGTCCTCGGCCAGTCGCCCCACGATCCGCCGCGCGGCCTCGGTGACCTCGGTCGGCGAGGCCGCCGCGACCAGGCTCAGGGTCAACTCGTGCCCGCCGCCCTCGGTCAGGTAGACCGCCGAGACCGCCCCCTCCGGCGCCACCGCCGCCCGCACCGCGTCCAGGATTTCCGGGTCCCGATGCGGCGCCACGTGTGCGCGCCCCTCGGCCACCGCCCGCAACCGACTCCCGCTGAGCTCGTACGGGTGCGGCCCGGCCATGTCCAGGAGCAGCGTGTCCGCCTCCTCCGCGTACGCGGCGTGCGCGGCACGCGCGGCCTCGACCGGGATCGGCCGCGCATCCGACCGCCAACGGGCCAACGCCGCCACCGAGGTGAACGCGGGCAGCGCCCGACGCCCGTCCGGCCCCTGGATCGTGGGCACCGCCATGTCGCTGGACTTCTCCCGGCGCAACTCCCCCGGCGCGACGTCCTCCTCCTCGGTCAGTATGGCCACGACCGGTACCAGCAGCCGCGCGTCGCGCAACGCCAGCGAGACCGCCTCGTCGTCCACCTCCGGAGCCGCCAGAGCCTCGGCCAGGGCCGGATGTGCGCTGCCGTCGTCGTCGGGAAAACCGGTGTCGGGAATGCTCTTGCCGCTGAAATCCACCCGTCGACTCTAGACCCGCACCCGACGAAGCTCATCCCCGCACGGCGCCCGCCCCGCCCCGACCACAGCCCCCCGAATACCCCGCACCCCGAGCACTCCGAGCATCCCGAGCACCCACCCGACGAACACCCACCCCCGCCCGCCGCACCGAACCGGATCACCGAACCCCACCGAACCCGGAACCCGCAGCCCCCGGCACCGACGCATCGACCGCCCGCCCGGCACGCCACCGCCCGTCCACGGCAAGGACGCGGGTCGGCGACCACTTGCCGACCCGCGACCCCTACCGAGGTCCGGCTCGCCCGAACCGGATCGGGTCACGACGACGTCATCGAGGCGTCGCGTCCCGAACGGGCCGAGCACCGGGCCTAGCCGGCCCGTCCTGGCCCGTGCTCGGACGGGTGGGCTGTGACCGGTCCGGTTCCCGAACCGGATTCAGCGTAGGAACCGGCGGGATTTGCCGTCCGGGACTCCCAGCAAACTCACCCGTTCGAGTGACATCCGGACCACTCAGGAGAGGCCGAGGCGCCGATAGCGGAGCATCCGCGCGGCCAGGCGGTCGTCCGCGTCCAGTACCCGCAGCATGCTCAGCTCGTGGTCGAGCACGGCCGCCACCCGGCGTACGAACGCCTCGGGTTCCTCGGCGGCGTCCGGGTGCTCGGGCACCACCCGGTCCACGATCCGGTTCCGATACAGGTCGGCGGAGCGGATCCCCTGGCGTCCGGCGATCTCGGCGGCGCGCTGGGTGCTCCGATACAGGATGGCCGCCGCGCCCTCCGGCGGCAGCGGCGACAACCAGCCGTGCTGCGCGCAGATCACCCGGTCCGCGGGCAGCAGTGCGAGCGCGCCGCCGCCGGAGCCCTGGCCGAGCAGCAGGCACACGGTCGGCGCGCGCAACAACACCAACTCGGCCAGGCAGCGGGCGATCTCGCCGGCCAGGCCACCCTCTTCGGCCTCGCGCGAGAGCGCGGCGCCGGCGGTGTCCACCACCGTCACCAGAGGCAGGCCCAACTCGGCGGCCAGCCGCATGCCCCGCCGGGCCTGACGCAGCCCGGCGGGGCCGAACGGGCCGTGCTCGCTCTGCCGGGTGCGGTCGTGTCCCAGAACCACGCACGGCGCGCCGAGTCCCGGGCCGGCCCCGAACCGGGCCAGCACCAGGCGCAGCGCCGGCTCGCTCTCCCCCTCGCCGGTCCCGCGCAGCGGGGTGACCGACCGCGCACCGTGCCGCAGCAGCGTGCGCAGCCCCGGGCGACGCGGATCACGCGAACGCTCCACCGAGGTCCACGCCGGCACGTCGGGCTGCGGTTCGACGTCGGCCTCGGGCGCCGGACCCGACCGCGCACCGAGCGGCGGATCGCCCGGCAGGCCGGACGGCGCGGCACCGGAGTCGAGCACGTCGAAGACCCGGATCGCGACCTGCCGCAGTTCCTCCGGCGGCACGACCGCGTCGATCAGGCCGTGTTCGTACAGGTTCTCCGCGACCTGGACGCCGGCCGGGAACGGCTGCTCGTGCAGCGCCTCGTACACGCGCGGCCCGAGGAAGCCGATCAGTGCGCCGGGCTGCGCGGCGGTGACGTGGCCGAGCGAGCCCCAGGAGGCGAACACGCCGCCGGTGGTGGGGTGGCGCAGGTAGACGAGGTAGGGCAGACCGGCCGCGCGGTGTGCAGCCACCGCCGCGGAGATCTTGACCATCTGCAGGAACGCGACGGTGCCCTCCTGCATGCGGGTGCCGCCGGAGGTGGGCGAGGCCAACAGCGGCAGACCCTCGGTGGTGGCCCGCTCCACCGCGAGGGTCAGCCGTTCGGCACCCGCCACGCCGATCGAGCCGGCCAGGAAGTCGAACTCGCACGCGGCCACCGCCACCCGACGGCCGTGGATCCGGCCCTCCCCGGTGACCAGCGCCTCGTCCAGGCCGGTCCGCGCGCGGGCCGCCGCCAGCTCGGCCGCGTACCCCGGATCCGGTGCCGCGAGCGTGGGCAACGGGTCGTTCCAGCCACGGAAACTGCCCGGATCCAGGACGCGTTCGATCAGATCGAGCGCCCGCACTCGCTCGGGGTGACTCATATGATCAAGCTAATGCCACACCCGGCAACGTTCACCCCGTTACCGATGAGTCCTACCGGTCGGTACGCCGATCTGGCAGGCTGCGGGAATGGCTCCTCTCACCGCCGCGCCGCCGGTGTCCGCTCCCGCCGCGCCGCTCACCCTCGGCGCCGATCGTTCCCGCTACGACAAGGCCACCGCGCACCTGGACGCGCCGTTCGCGATCGTGGACCTGACCGCCTACCGGGCCAACGCGGCGGACCTGGTGCGCCGCGCGGGCGGCACACCGGTGCGAGTGGCGAGCAAGTCGGTGCGCTGCCTGCCGCTGCTGCACGAGGTGTTGGCGCTGGACGGCTACCACGGCGTGATGGCGTTCACCCTGCCCGAGGGCCTGTGGCTGGCGAGCGAGGGGATCACCGACGTCCTGGTCGCCTACCCCTCGACCGACCGCGCCGGCTATCGCCGGCTGGCGGCGGACGCCGAGGCCGCGGCGCGGGTGACGATCATGATCGACGACCCGGCCCAGCTGGACCTGATCGAGCGCGCGATCGCGGACGTGCGGCCCCGGGCCGAACTGCGGGTGTGCGTGGACATCGACACCTCCTGGCAACCGTTCGGTGGCCGGGTGCACATCGGCGCGCACCGCTCGCCGCTGCACACGCCCGAACAGGTGGTCGCGGTGGCCGAGGCGGTCACCCGCCGACCGGGCTTTCGGCTGGTGGGGCTGATGGCCTACGAGGCACACATCGCGGGCGTCGGCGACGCGCCCGACGGTCGCGCTCTCTACGGCCGGATCCTGCGCGCGATGCAGGCGAAGGCCGGTGCCGAACTGAGCGGGCGCCGGGCCGAGATCGTCCGGGCGGTGCGCGCGATCACTGCGCTGGAGTTCGTCAACGGCGGCGGCACCGGCAGCGTGGAGCGCACCGCCGCGGAGTCCTCGATCACCGAGGTCGCCGCCGGTTCCGGGCTCTTCCAACCGCGTCTGTTCGACCACTACACCTGCTTCCGGGGCCGCCCCGCCGCGCTGTTCGCGCTGCCCGTGGTGCGCCGCGCCGGACACGGCTGCGTGACCGTGCTCGGCGGCGGCTATCCGGCGTCGGGAGTACCCGCGGCCGACCGGCTGCCCCAGCCATACCTGCCGCAGGGCCTGTCGTACCAGCCGCAGGAGGCGGCCGGCGAGGTGCAGACGCCGCTGCGCGGCGCGGCCGCGGACGATCTGCGGATCGGCGACTCGGTATGGTTCCGGCACGCCAAGGCGGGTGAACTGTGCGAGCGTTTCGACGCGCTGCATCTGGTGGAGGGCGATCGGGTGGTGCGTACGGTGCCCACCTACCGGGGCGAGGGCCACACGTTCCTGTGAGCGCGGGGCCGCGCGGATCGCGGCGACGACGGGGACCGACCGGCCGTTAACCGGACAAGACCCACCCGTTCGGCCCACCGCGCAAAAAACGACCCGTTGAGGGGCTGTCCGGCACCACCACGGATGGCCCACAATGCCCATTGCCGGCGCTGTATCGGCGCGGCGGTACGTCCGGCCGGTGAAAGGTCGCAGCCATGATCGCGCGCTTGGGCACGCTCGGGCAGGAACACCCCGTCACCGGGGTGACGATCTGGCGCGGCTGTGCGGTCGTCCACCTGGCCGGCGAACTGGACCTGCACAACGCCCCGTTGCTGCATCGCACGCTGATCGAGCTGATCGATGGCGGTTGTCGCCGGGTGGTCGTGGACGCCACCGGGCTGAACTTCTGCGACTCGGTCGGCCTGGGTGTGCTGATAGACGCGTTCAAGTCGATGCATGCCTTCTCCGGCGAACTGCGCCTGGCCGCACCCGATCGCAACGTCCGCGCGACGCTGCGGATGACCGGTCTGATCGACGTGCTGGGCGTGCGGGACACCCTTCAGGAAGTGCTCGACGAGTTCGCCGACTGAGTCCGGTCCCACGCGCGGGCCGACGTCGGTCCGGTGCGGCATGATCGGGCGGGTGACTGAACGTCTGATGCTCCTCGACACCGCGTCCTTGTACTTCCGCGCCTACTTCGGCGTCCCGGAGTCGGTCAAGGCTCCCGACGGCACACCGGTCAACGCCGTGCGCGGCCTGGTCGACTTCATCACCCGCCTGGTCGAGGACCGCCGGCCCACCCGACTGGTGGCGTGCATGGACGCGGACTGGCGACCTCAGTTCCGGGTCGACGCGATCCCCTCGTACAAGGCGCACCGGGTCGCCGAGGCGGCCGGGCCGGACGAGGAGGAGATCCCGGACACGCTCGCCCCGCAGGTCCCGGTGATCGAGCAGGTGTTGGACGCGCTGGGCATCCCGCGCGTGGGCGTGCCGGGCTTCGAGGCGGACGACGTGATCGGCACGCTGGCCGAGCGGGCCGGCATCGCGGTGGACATCGTCACCGGCGACCGGGATCTGTTCCAACTCGTCGACGACGCACGCGCGATCCGGGTGCTCTACACGGTCAAGGGCGTGGCCGCGCACGAGGTGATCGACGAGGCCGAGGTGCTCGCCCGCTACGGCGTGCCCGCCTCGGCCTACGCGGACTTCGCCACGCTGCGCGGCGACGCCAGCGACGGGCTGCCCGGGGTCAAGGGCATCGGGGACAAGACCGCGGCGCAGTTGATCGGCGAGTACGGCGACCTGGCGGGCGTGCGCGCGGCCGCAGCCGACCCGGCGGCCAAGCTGACCCCGGCCCGGCGGGCCCGGATCCTGGAGGCGGGCGCCTACCTGGATGTGGCCCCGGGCGTGGTGCGGGTGGTACGAGATGTGCCGCTGCCGCCGCCGGCCGAGTGGGATCGGCCGCTGCCCACCGAACCGGCCGACCCGGTCGCCCTCGACGCGTTGCGCCGACAGTGGGGCCTGAGCGGTCCGGTGCACCGGTTGCTCGACGTGCTCACCCCTCGTCGGTGATGCCCGGGAATCTCCACCCGGGGACGGCGGCCGGCCACTCGAAAGGGTCGCTCCCGAACGCGCCGGGCGCACGGCCGACAATGTGATCCAGGTCACATCGGAAAGTTCCATGAAATCTGTCACGTTCGCCCTGAAGACCTGTCTCCCCAGGCATGCGTACCGAGTGTGACACCACAATCACCACCCGACTCGACCGCGACCGACTCCGGGGCGAGTGGCAACGGGTGACCTTCCGGGCCGGTTGGCCGGCCCGGGTCGCCTGGCACAGCAACGCCGCCGAGCAATGCCTGGACGCCTTCGTCCGCGACGGCCACGTGCATTCCGCGTGCCTGGCCCTGGCCCGCGACCGGGCCGCCGCCGAGATCCCTCTGGACGTGGCACTGGCCGAACTGGACGCGCTGTTCCTGTGCGGCCTCGCCCACAGCGCGCCAGGCCCGCTCGTGCAGGCCTACCTGAGCACCCGCACCCGGGCCAACGTGCCCGGCACCCTGCCGCCCGGCACCGACCCGATCACCGAACTCCCCTCGGCCGCACTCCTGCAGCAGCGACTGGCCCGGCGGGCCGCCGCCGGCGAGCACGTGCGGCTCGCGGTGGTGCGGCTGGAGGTGCCCGAGTCGCTGCCGTGGGGGCACCTGCGCCACCTGCTGCTGACCGCCCGACACCTGGAACGCGCGCTCGGCGACCAGGCCTACGCGGTGCCGCCCGGGCGGCTGATGGCCCTGCTCGACGGCGACGACCCCGAATTGCCGGACCGCCTGGACCGGCTGTGCCGGGCGCCGGTGGACCCGCTGGACGGCCCCGGCGGGGTGCCCGGCGGGGCCCCGCGCGTCCCGCGTTCGAGCGTGCGCGTGACCACCGCGCCGGGCTCGACGGGTCGGTAGCGCGCGATGAACCAGCTCTTCGCATGTACGTTCGTCACCCGAATGACGCAGCGTCACACCCGCCGCGAACCCCCGAACGGCGTAGGCGCGGGTGTTCGGCCCACGCGCCTGTGCCGCGCCACCCGCGCCGGAGCGCACGCCGGGTGCCTTACCCGACCCCCCCGCTTGTGGACAGACCGTGTCCGGATGGTCACGATGCTGTCCGAGCGATCGGGTACGGCACGCGAACAAGGGGGCAGACGGTGGCACGCGAGGACGACGCGGCGACCCCGGACCCCAGCGGCGACGCGAGCGGCGGCGCCGCCGAGGCGACCGGCTCCGGCGCACGTCCCCCATTCGTCCCCGGCCAGCGCGGCGTGCATCACCCTCGGGCGTACGACGGCGACCTCGGGCCCGAGCCGGCCGCAGCCCAACCGACCCAGCCCCGGACGGCCGACACCGCAGCGCCCGACCCCTTCGCGCCCGGCCCGGGCGGCGGGCACTGCGACGCCGCACCGGACGCCGACACCGGCTGGGTGGCCGCGTTCGACGGCCCCCCGGACGGCCGACTGGCCGACCTGGTGCGCGCCGGCGACGGCGACGCCTACGGCCTGCTCTATCAGCGCCACGTCGGCTCGGTCCGCCGCTTCGCGCGCACCTGCACCCGCACCCCCGAGGCCGCCGACGACCTGTGCGCCGAGGCGTTCGCCCGCACGCTGCAGGCGTTGCGTTCGGGCCGGGGGCCGAAGGAGGCGTTCCGGGCCTACCTGCTCACCACCGTGCGGCACGTCGCGGGCGACTGGACCGGGAGCGACCGCCGCGAATGGCTCACCGAGGACTTCACGGCCTTCGAGTCCGCGTGGGAGAACCAGGACCGCGTGGTGAAGGCCGACGACGCGCGGCTCGCGCTCCAGGCGTTCCAGAACCTGCCCGAGCGGTCCCGGATGGTGCTGTGGCACGTGGACATCGAGGGCGAGCAGGCCGTCCAGGTCGCCCCGCTGGTCGGCGAGAACCCGGACAACGTGCGCAAGATCCTGGAGCGGGCCCGCCAGGAACTACGCGACAACTACTTCGTGGCGTTCGCCACCGGCGGCGTCAAGGACGAGAACTGCAAGAAGTTCACCCGGTACTACGGCCGGCACATCCGCAACCGGATGGACTCCGAGAAACGCCGGGAAAGCATCGACGCGCACCTGAAGAAGTGCAGCCGGTGCAACGAGACCTACGCGGAGATGGTCGACGTCCGCGACCGGTACGGGCCGATCGCGCTGGCACTGATCGGCATCACCGCGCCGATCTTCCTCAGCGGCACGGCCGTGGCCGCGGGCACCGCCGCGGCGGCCGCGGCCGTGGCCGGCGGGATGGGCCTGGCCGCGGG
>NZ_JBEXCV010000083.1:0-39080 GCF_040605455.1 Embleya sp. NPDC005575
GCTTCTTGTCGGGCTTCTTGTCGGGCTTCTTGTCGGGCTTCTTGTCGGGCTTCTTGTCGGGCTTCTTGTCGGGCTTCTTGTCGGGCTTCTTGTCGGGCTTCTTGTCGAGCCTCCCGGCCGGCGGGCTGACGTGCGTCGGCTCGTCGTCGGGCGCCACGCTCGACACTCGAGTCATCGCGCTCTCCGGCGCTTCGTCCCGCACCTCGTCCCGCACGGATGCGTGCTCGCCGCCCGGCCGACCCGAACCGGCCTCCGGGGCCGCCTCCTCGGCCGAACCGGGCCGCGCGGCCGACGCAACCGACCCGGCCGACACCGCCGCGTTCTCCTCGGTGTCCGAGGTGAACCCGGCCACCGGGGCGAACGCGGTGACGTCCCCGTCCGGTTCCACGGACGGTGATGGCACAGCGGCCGAGGCTCCGACCGAAACCACCTCGGTAGGTGCGGACGGTGCCTGCGACGCGACCTCGGCCGAGGCAACCGGTCCCCCGGCCACGCCGGCCCGCTCGGGCTGCTTCGCCTTCGCCGGGCGAGCGGGCTTCGGCGCCTTCGGCGCCTTCGGCGGTTTCGCGGCCTTCGCCGGCTTGGGCTCCTTCACCGGCTTGGGCTCCTTCGCCGGCCGCCCCGCCTGCACCGAGCTGTTGCCCACCGCCGTGGCGAACACGGGCGCCGGGTCGTTGGCCTTGGGCCCGTAGGTCCACCACATCAGCCCGCGCCGAGCGTTCTCGCTGTCCGGGTGTTGCTCGCCGAGCACCCGCGTACAGTCCGCGACCAACTGGGTCAACAACGTCCGGGCGCCCATCGGGTCGCCGGACTCGCCGGTCCAGTGCGCGTGGTTGTGCCGGATCACCAACGTGTCGTGGTGGTCCGGTCCCAGCACGCGCGTCGCGTCCTCGACGAGCTGCATCAGCGCGTCCCTGGCCATCGAGACGTCGCCTGCCTCACCCGCCCACATGGCCCGGTCGTGCCGAGCCGTCAACGCCGCGGGGTCGCCCGGCTCGTGCACCTCGCCGCGCTCGTCCGCGATCGCCGCCATCAGCCGGGCCGCCTGGATCGTCTCGCCGGCCCGGCCCACCCAGTGCGCGTGCTGGTGTCGGATGGTCAGCGTGTCCGGATGCACCGGCCCGAGCGCGTCGGTCGCCTCCTCCACGACTGGCCGCAGCATCCTGGCCGCGCCTGCGGCGTCGCCCGCCTCGCCGATCCACCGGGCCCACCCGGCACGCACGTTGAGCGTCTCGGGATCGTCCTGACCGAGCACCAGGACACAGTCGGCCGCGACATCGCGCGCCAGCGACTCGGCGGTGACCGCGTTCCCGGACATCCCCAGGCAGTAGGCGTGGTTGTGCCGGGCCAGGAGCGTGTCGGGATGCTGCGGGCCGAGCACGCGCGCGTAGTCGCCCGCGAGCTCGCCGAACATCCGAGCGGCCTCTGCGGGCCTGCCCTCGTCACCGACCACCCGGGCCCACGCGGCGCGCGCGTCGAGCGAACCGGGGTGCTCGGGCCCGAGTTCCCGAATCCGGGTCTCGGCCTCGGCCCTCAGTTTCTGTATCTCCTGCTCGTTCATCGCCGCTGATTCTCCCTCCTCCACCACACGTGGCAAACCCGCGGTACCCCCTGATTGTGGGCGACGCGCACGGAGCAGGCGTGGTTGCGCTCCCGGGGTACAACCGTACGGGGGAGTGGATTGAGCCATCGGTAGTGCGTGGTCACAACTGCACAGCCGGTTTCAACGACGCCATCGTCCACATCCGCCGGTGTCGGACCACGAACACGGTCGCGATCAGCGCCACCACCAGGTAGCCACCGAGCACCGCGAAAGCGACCGCCAAACGCTCGCCTTCGCCACCCGTGAGAGTGACCCGCAACCCGTTCACCAGGTATGTCATCGGCAGCACCGGATGCAGCGCCTGGAACGGCGCGGGCGTCGTGCTGACCGGGTACAGCCCGCCGCACGAGGTGAGCTGGAGCATCAGCAGTACCAGGATCAGCACGTCGCCCACCGCGCCGAGCGCGGCCCGCAGGAACTGCGCCATGGCCACGAAGGTGACCGCCGCCAGTGCGATCAACAGCAGGCTCAGTCCCGGGTCGTCGGCGTCCAGACCCAGCCCGAGTTGCACCACCGCGTACAGCACGAACGCTCCCGCCAAGCCGAGCGCGGCGGCGGGCAGCCAACCGGCGAGGGCCACCTCGACCGCACCCGCCCGCCCCGCGAGCGCACGCGGGTTGTACGGCCGCAGGAACAGGTAGCCGACCAGCCCGAACACCCACAGCGCGATGCCGAAGAAGAACGGCGCCAAACCGCGGCCGTACAACTGCGCCGAATGCCTGTTCGTCACCTCGATCGCCACCGGCGCACCGAGCACCCGCGCGTCCTCGCCCGCCGCCTGCGCCGGCGGCGGAGCCGGCACCGCGGCATTCAGCCGAGTCAGGCCGCCGGCGAGCTGCTCGACGCCCTCCCGGAGCTGATCCGGCGGCGTGGTGCCGATACCGCCGGCCAGTTGCCGCGCGCCGTCGGCGGATCTGGCCAGCTGATCCTTGAGCGCCCCGGTCTGCCCGTACTGCTGCTGCACCAGAGTGCTCTGCGTGGTGGCCGAAATCTGTTGCTGGAGCCGGGTCTTGGCCACCTCGGCCATCTTGCCGACGATGAAGCCGTTGGCGTCGTCGAGGGTCATGAACAACTTGGCCTGCCTCGGCTGGGCCGAGGCCGTGGTGGCCAGCGTCGCGCTGAAGTCCGGCGGCACGGTGACCACGAAGTGGTAGTCGCCGTCCTCCAGGCCCGTTCGGGCGTCCGTCGCGTCGGTGACCTTCCACTTGAAGTTCTTGTCCGTGCGGATCACCTCGGTCAACCGGCCGCCCGCGTCGATGTGCTGTCCGCGCGCGTCCACCGGCCGGTCCTCGTTCACGAACGCGACCGGGACCTGGTTCAGCCGGCCGTACGGGTCCCAGTTGGACCACAGGTACAGCGCGCCGTACAGGGTCGGCACCAGCATCAGCATGACCGGGACCAGTCGGGACAACGGCCCCCGGAAGCGCCGTAGTTCGAGCCAGGCCAGGCGCAGCACACCCATCAGGCGATACCGCCTCTCGGGTACAGGTGGTGCCCGGGCAGGTCGACCACCACGTCGGCGCCGCGCGGCGCCTCGGTCGCGGTGGCGACGACGGTGGTGCCGGTGTCGGCCAGGTCGCGCAGGGCCCGCCACGCACGCAGCAGGTCGGCGCCCGCGATGCCGCTGTCCACGTCGTCGACCAGGACCGCGCCCGGATGGCCGGCGGCGGCCAGCGCGACCGAGAACAACAACTGGTCCACCGCGGACAGGTGCTCGACCAGGACCTGACCGGGCGGCTCGATCCGCAGCAGGTCGTACATCCGGACGAGCGCCGGCTCGGTGGGCCGGCCGTCGCCGATGGCCCGGCGCTCGGTGATCGTCTCGGCGACGAGCAGGTGGGGTTCCAGATCCAGACCGGGCCGGGCGCGGGCCAGTGCGGTGTGCGCCCGGGCGGTCGCGGCGCTGCGGCTGCCTGCGACGATCACGCTGCCCGCATCGGTGCGGAACCGGCCGCCGAGCGCAAGCAACAGCGAGGTGCGGCCGGCGCCGGCGGGCCCGACGAGCACGGTCAGTCCGGCCGCCGGCGCGGTCAGGCGGACGTCGCGAAAGATTGTGCCATCCGGGCCGGATGCCGCCAGGCCGACCGCGCTGATCTCCACCCCGGAGGTGGTTGTGGACACGGATCTCCCTCGTCGGTGGGACGTCCACCGAGGGATAACCGGTCCACGGGTTGCCAAACGGGCGAAACGGATGACGCCCATGCGCCCACCCGCTTGACGAAGCGTCAGGCTGGGCTGCGGGCGAGGCCCGGACGAGCGTCGGTAAAGGCGTCAGCCGCGCTGCTCCGGCAGCGGCTCGGCGAGCCGGTCCAGGTCGAACTCGCCGTCGCGCACCCCGAGCACGAAGGCGGTCCACTCGCCCTCGGTGAACCGCAGGATCGGCCCCTCCGGGTGGATCGAGTTCCGCATCGCCATGCCCCCACCGGGGAGTTCGGCGGTCTCCACGATGCCTTCGCCGGTGGTGTCCTCGCCGTAGCCGATCCAGGTGACACCGCTGATGTCCATGGCGTACAGCGCGGCCTTCTCGTCGTCCAACTGCTGCCGCGAAGGCTGCTCGGACTCGCCGGTGCTCATGATCGAAACCCTCCCGATGACGCGTGCGTAACTCTCAGGTGACCGCACGCTACGCCGCACGCGGCGCCGCACACAACGCGAACGGCGACATCGGCGCATCGGGGCGGCAACCGGCGCAAAACGAGCGAGGTCCCGAGGCGCACGCGCCTCGGGACCTCCTCTGGGGTGAGTGACGGGACTTGAACCCGCGACTTCCTGGACCACAACCAGGTGCTCTACCAGCTGAGCTACACCCACCATCACCGAGGCGTTTCCGTCCCGGCGAGGAAAAGTGTACAGGCTCGCGGAGGCTGCTCGCCGCAGGGTTTCCGGGCGGCCCGTTCCGCGCCCCTCGCGGCACCGGTCCCACGGGATCCGCCGGGCAGGGCCTAGGCGTGTTCGGCCGGCTTGTGGCCGTACTTGGCCGCGATCGCCTTGGCGGTGTCGCTGTCTGGACCGGGATCCGGGACGAAGATCGCCTCGCGGTAGTACCGCAGTTCCTCGATGCTCTCGTGGATGTCGGCCAGCGCGCGGTGGTTGCCGGCCTTCGGCGGGCTCTGGAAGTAGACCCGCGGATACCAGCGGCGGGCCAGCTCCTTGATCGACGAGACGTCGATCACCCGGTAGTGCAGGAATGCCTCCAGATCGAGCATGTCCCGGGCCAGGAAGCCCCGGTCGGTGCCGATCGAGTTGCCGCACAGCGGTGCCTTGCGGCCGTCCGGGACGTGCTTCCTGATGTAGGCGAGCACCTCGGCCTCGGCCTCGGCGAGGCTGACGCCCGCTTCCAGCTCCTCCAGCAGACCTGAAGCGGTGTGCATTTTGCGCACCACATCGGGCATGCCGGCCAGCGCCTCGGCGGGCGGGCGGATCACGACGTCGACCCCGTCGCCCAGGATGTTCAAGTCGGAGTCGGTGACGAGGGCCGCCACCTCCACCAATGCGTCCCGGGACAGGTCGAGTCCGGTCATCTCACAGTCGATCCAGACCAAGCGGTCGTTCATAGGGTCACCCTACGGCCCGGGCACACACCTCCTCTTCTCCGGTCTCCTCCGGGCTGCGGGTACGGAAGGTCTCCCGATAGGAGGCCGGTGGAACACCCAGTTGTTTGCGGAAGTGGCCGCGCAACGCGACCGGCGAGCGGAAGCCGCAACGGCGGGCGATCTCCTCGACCTGGAGATCGGTGGTCTCCAGCAGCCGCTGGGCCTGGAGCACCCGCTGGGTGAGCAGCCATTGCAGCGGGGCACTGCCGGTGAGCGTGCGAAAGCGCCGGTCGAAGGTGCGCCGACTCATGTACGCGCGGGTCGCCAACTGCTCGATGTCGAAGCGCTCGGCCAGGTTCTCCAGCGCCCACGAGATGACGGTCGCCAGCGGATCGCCGCTGATCTCCTCGGGCAGGGTCAGGTCCATGTACTGCGCCTGACCGCCGATCCGGTGGGCCGGCACGACCAGTCGGCGCGCGAGCGCGTTGGCCGCGTCCGGGCCGTGGTCGAGGCGGACCAAGTGCAGGCACAGGTCGATGCCGGCCGCGGTGCCGGCGCTGGTGAGGATGTCACCGTCGTCGACGTACAGCTCGCGGGGATCGACTCGGACCTTCGGGTAGCGCTTGGCCAGCGCGGGCGCGTACATCCAGTGCGTCGTCGCCGGACGGTCGTCCAGCAGGCCGGCCGCGGCGAGCACGAACGCGCCGCCGCACAGGCCGACGATCCGGGCTCCCTCACAGTGGGCCCGGCGCAGCGCCTCCAGCACGGGCGGCGGTGGCATCCGGGACGGCGAGTGCCACGCGGGCACGATCACGGTGCCGGCCCGGGCGAGGGCGTCGAGGCCGTACGGCGCGATCAGTTCGACGCCGCCGGTGGTGCGGAGCGGTCCGGGTTCGGCCGCGCATACCAGTAATCGGTAGTTCGGCACGCCGGCGTCGCGTCGATCCACACCGAACACCGATATCGGGATCGAACTCTCCAGAATCGGCGAGTTCGCGAACAACAGCACCGCGATCGTGTCCGGGCGGCGCCGACCGAGCAGCGGGCGCTCGCGCCCCGGGGCCAGGACACTCTCGGCGTCGGGGTCGTACTCGCCGTCGAAGTCGATGTCGTCGGTGAGGTCGCCCTCGCCCTCGATCGAGTCGTTCTCGGGCGGAGCCTCGGACAGCACGGTGGACGCCGCGACGATCACCACCGCGTCCGGGTCGCCGACCGGGACGGCATCGACGCCGTCGATCGCGGTGATCTCGGCCGGACGGTCGGCATCGACCACGCGAGCCCGCCCCCGCCGTCGGTCCTTGCGGCTGTCGATCCTGCTCATGGCCCCGATCGCCCCCTTCACCCCTCACGCCCCAGTAGGTCACAGGCGTCACTCACGTAACCCAAGATCGGAACTTACTCTCTCTTACCTTGTCTATGCATGGTGTTCTCTACGTGACGTTATGTAGATATGCGTGTTTGTGACGGTGGTCACATCGTGGAACTTATCGACATTCACCTGTGCGGTCAGGCCTCGGAGGGCCGGCGGGCAGCGTGCAGCAGGTGCAGGGCCGCCTCCGGCAGCTCCCGACCGCGCGGCCAGACCGCCCGCAGAATGCGGTCCAGGGCGGGCAGATCGGCCATCGGCACCGCCACCAGGCGCCCGTCGGCCAGGTCCTCGCGGACCGCGAGATCGGACAACACCGCAGGCGCGGACCCGGCGATCGCCGCCGAGCGCAGCGGCGCCGTCGCGCCCAACTCCAGTGCCGGCACGGCCACTCCGTCGTAGGCGGCCAGCGCCCGCTCCAGCGTCTCCCGGGTGCCCGACCCGGCCTCGCGCAGCAGCAGCGGCGTCGCGGCCAACTCGGCCGCCGCGATCGGGCGCCGCCGCCGGGCCCACGGGTGGTTCGGCGCGACGACCACCACGAGCCGGTCCCGGCCCACCTCCGCCGACTGCAGGTCGCGCGGGACCCACGGCCCCTCGACGAAGCCCAGGTCCGCCTCGCCCGCCCGCAGCGCCTCGATCACATGCAGGCTGTTGGTCACCTGCAGGCCCACGTGCACCCCGGGCACCGCCTCGCGCAGCGCGGTCAGCCACCCGGGCACCAGGTGCTCGGCTACGGTCAGGCTCGCCGCGACCCGCAGCCGATCCTCCTGCCGGGCCTTGAGTGCGGCAGCCCCCTCCACGAGGGCGTGCGCCTGATCGAGCACCCCGCGAGCCCAGTCGGTGATCACCAGGCCGGCCGCGGTGGGCACCGAGCCGGTGGTGCTGCGCTCCAGCAACCGCACTCCGAGCCGCCGCTCCAGCGTGCGCATCCGTGCGCTGGCCGAGGGCTGACTGATGCCGAACCGGCGGGCCGCACTGCCCAGGCTGCCGCTCTCGGTCACCGCGACGAGCAGTTCGAGCGTGTACAGGTCGGGCAGTCGGTCCGAGGGGCGCGCCGGCGAGGTCATAGCCAAACCCTATGACCTGCCAGGCAATCGACCGCTACCCGAGCGAGCGTGCCGGGCCAAAGGTGGTGATCGTGACCTTGACCGCCGCGCACCGTACCCACCCAGAGCAGCTTTCGGCCACCGCCGAGACGGCGAAACCGCGATTGTGGCCGGGACTGCTCGCGGCGGCGCTCGCGGTGGCCGCCGGTTGGGGTGCACACCGGCTGTGGCCCGGGCTGCCGATGCTCACGGTCACCGTCGCGTTGGGCATCCTCGCCGCCAACGTGCGCGCGTTGCCCGCCGCGACCGCGCCGGGACTGGGCTTCGCGGGCAAGCGGCTGATGCGCGCCGGCGTGGTGCTGCTCGGCCTCAAGCTCGCCCTCGGCGACATCGTCGGGCTCGGTTTCGCGCCGGTGGCGATGGTGATCGGGGTGGTCGTACTGACCTTCTTCGGCACCCGGTGGCTGGGGCGGCGGATCGGTCTGCCCGGTGATCAACCGCTGCTGATCGCGACCGGCTTCTCCATCTGCGGCGCCTCCGCCGTGGCGGCGATGAACGGCGTCAGCGACAGCGACGAGGAGGACGTGGCCACCGCCGTCGCGCTGGTCACGCTGTGCGGAAGCCTGGCGATCGTCGCGCTGCCCCTGCTGCAGGCGCCGCTGGGCCTGGACGCGGTGCGGTACGGCGGCTGGGTCGGCGCGAGCGTGCACGATGTCGGCCAGGTGGTCGCCGCCGGCGGCGTGGCCGGGCCGGTCGCGCTGCACATCGCGGTGGTGGTCAAGCTGATGCGGGTGCTGTTGCTCGCGCCGATCGTGGTGGGCACCGGGTACGCGCTGCGCCGCCGGGCCGCGCGGGCCGGCGACACCGGGCCCGCGGGGGCTCGGCGGCCGGCGCTGATGCCGCTGTTCGTGGTCGGCTTCCTGGCCATGGTCGCCGTGCGCGGCACCGGTCTGCTGCCCGCCTCGGCGCTGGAGGTCGCGGGCACCGCGCAGGACCTGCTGTTGGCCGCCGCGCTGTTCGGCCTGGGCAGCATGGTCGACCTGAGCCGGCTGGTGCGCACCGGATGGCGGGCGCTGCTCCTGGGCCTCGCGTCCTGGGTACTGATCGCCGGCGCGGCCTACGGGGGCGTACTGCTGACCATGTGAGCTCGCCGGACGGGGCCTGACCGGCCCGCCGCGGACGAGCCGAAGCCGCCGACAGGCACGCGCGTCCGGAGGTACGTCGAACCCGCCGACGGCCCGGCGCGTGACGGGCCGTCAGACAGGTTCGACGTCGGCGCCGCGGCGCGGGTCGGCGTGCGGGAGGGTCGGCGTCCAACCTGCGGATCGCCGCCCGTTTCGACGCGGTCGCCCGGACGCACGGTGTCGTCCTGACCAACGCTCGGGCGGGGCTCGGGGTAACGCCCGTTCCCTCCTGCGGCGTCAGTGCGCACCCTCGAACGGGCCCGGGAGCCGGCCCGAACGGGCCCGCGGCCGGCCCGCCGACCGGCCTCGGTGAGCACCGGAGACCGACCGCGATCGCATCGCAATCACCCACACGGCCGCCCGGGTCTCCCCATTCACGGCGTTGTCCGGCTAATGTGCGTGTCTCGCCGAGGCTTTGTCGGGGGCGCCATCCCCGTGCGTGGTCCGGCGGATCGCATCAAGCCCCGACCTGTACGCGGCGTGGTGTCGTTTTTGTCCGGGAGAACCCCGGTCGACACTTCGTATGTGCGGGTCGGCGCAGTAATCTGGTAACAGGAAGCCCCGAGGCGCCCCTCCACAGCAAAGACGCCCGATTCCCATGGCTGCTTTCGAGTTCAGTGACCTTCCGGACGGCACCCCGTTGCTCCGTCCCGACTCTCCCCATCAGCGCGATCCCGCGTTCCAGCATCCCGTCGTCGTCGGTTTCGACGGGTCCGAGTCCAGCGAACGTGCCCTCGCGTACGCGTCCGGTATGGCGCGCAGGCACGGCGGTGGGCTGGTGATCGTGCACGTGGCCAATCGCATTCCGGCCACCGTGTGGGCCGGCTGCGAGCCACCGGTCTTCATCGACGTGCCGGACAGCCGCTCCGAGGCTTTGGGCTTGGAGTTGGCCTGCGCGGATCACCTCAGCGACGTGCCGTGGATCCTGGTCGAGCGCGGGGGTGACATCTGCCACGAGATCGAGGACGTCGCGCGCGAGTTCACCGCCGACGCGATCGTGGTCGGCGGGTCCACCGGGTGGGCCAGCCGGATCTTCGGTTCGGTCGCGTGTCGCTTGGTCAAGCATGCCAAGCGGCCGGTCGTGGTGATCCCCTGACGGTCGCGCCTCCCGATCCACTCGCCACCGAGCCCTCGCCGCTCGTTTTCCGTGTCTTCCCGTGCCATTCCGGCCGCCTCGTGATCGATCCCCGAACACATCTGCATCGAACCTCGAACACATCTGCATTACGTTGGCCGCGGACACGGGGCACGAGGATCGCGAGGCACGAGGTTGGCGGAGTACCGGATCGAGGACCTCGCCCGCGAGGGGGGCACGACCGTACGTAACGTACGGGCGTACCAGGATCGCGGGCTGTTGCCGCGGCCGAGGCGGCAGGGACGGGTGTCCCTGTACGACGACGGCCATCTGGGCCGGCTCCGGCTGATCGGCCAGTTGCTGGAGCGCGGCTACAGCCTGGTGAGCATCAAGGAGCTGCTCGACGCGTGGGACGGCGGGCGCAGTCTCGGCGGAGTGCTCGGGCTGGTCGCCGAGGCGAGCGGCCCGTGGAGCGACGAGACCCCGGAGCGGATGAACCGGGCCGAGCTGATCGCGATGTTCGGCGGCTTGTCCGATCCCGTGGCCCTCGCCGGAGCGGTGCGGCTGGGCCTGCTCGAACCCGAGGACGACTCGCTGACCGTGTTCCGGGTGCCCAGTCCGCGCGAGCTCGCGGTGGGCGCCGAGTTGCACGCGGCCGGCGTGCCGGTGGCGGCGGTCACCGAACAGCTGGGGATGTTGCGTGCGGCGATGGAGCACGTGGCCGAGGGGTTCGGCCGGTTGATGGAGTCGCATCTGTTGCCCGCCGACGGCGACGCGGACGAGACGGCGGAGATGATCCGCCGGATGCGACCGCTGGCGCTGCGCGCGGTGGAGGCCGAACTGGCCCGGGCGATGCGCCGCACGGCCGCACGCCGGCTCGGTGAGGAACTCGGGAAGGTGCTGCGCGAGGAGCCCGAGCCGACCCGGGACGGGCCGGAGCCGGCCGGCGACGAGGAGCCCGCGCTCGATCGGCACCCGTTCATGTCGGACGCGTGGATCGCGGCGGTGTCCCGGCTCAGCCGGCTGATCACGCCCGATCCGGAGAAGCGCACGCCGCATCCGGCGATCGTGGACATCGTGGTGAGCGACGTGCCGGATCGGGACGATCCGGCCGAGCTGCACCTGGACGTCTTCCAGGGCCGCGTGCTGGTCCGCCCCGGGCTGTTGCCGGGCCCGGACCTGGTGGTGCACATGGACTACGACACCGCGCGCCGGGTGATCCTGCTCAACGACCGGCACGCGCCGCGCGAGGCACTGGCCACCGGGCGGATGACCGCCCGCGGTGATCTGTTCGGGCTCACCGTCTTCCGCGAGGCGCTGGCCGGCCTGTCCAACTGGGACCTGGGCGCGGTGCTGCGCGAGCTGACCGCGGGCGAGGGCACGAGCGTGTAGCCGGCTTCGGGCCGGGTGCGGGTCAGGCCCGGATGCGGCGCAGCAGGTGCTCCACGTAGTCGCGGAACAGCGTTGCCATGTCCACGTGTTCGGGGTCGAGCAGCCATTGCAGCTGTAGGCCGTCCATCATCGCGAAGACCTGCGCCGCGACCGCGGGCGGATCGATGTCCGCGCGCAGTTCGCCGGACGCCCGACCGGCCTCCAGCGAGGCGGTGACGCTCGATCGCAGCATCGCGTAGCGGTCTTGGGCCCAGCCGTGTGCGGGGTGGTCGGTGGTCACCGCCTCGCCGGTGAGCACGGTGAAGAGCTGGACCAGCCCGGGAATGTTGCGGTTGTGCTCGGCGAGTTCGGCGAGCTTGTCCAGGGCCGCCTCGCCGCCGAGCGGGAGCACGCCCAGGTCCAGATGCTCGATGTCCATCCGGTCGCGCAGGTCGAGCACGGCCACCAGCAGCTCCTGCTTGCTGCGGAAGTGGTGCAGCAGGCCGGCCTGGGTCAGTTCGGCGCGCTCGGCGATCCGGGCCAGCGAGGTGCCGCGGTAGCCGTTCTCGGCGAACTCCTGGAGCGCGATGTTGAGGATGCGTGTGCGCCGGGCGTCGCCGGAGGCGTAGCCGCGCCCACGCGGTCTCGCCCGGGCGGCCCGGGTCGGGGTCGGCGGGTTGGCGGGGTCCGGATACGCGTCCATGAGGTCATCCTGCCGTGTCCCGACGGAGACCCGTCCAGGTGTATGTCACGTAACGATAACAAAACTACCGTGTAATAGGTTTTTGTGGCTACGGTACGACCGGATCCTTCGGCCGACTCGATCGGCGAATCGCCCGGACCGCGGGTCGATCAGGAACGCGAGCGGAAGGCAGACGATGGCGTCTCACCCCACACCCACCGGCAACGAGGCCGGCGACGACGAGCTGCGCGACCTGGTGGCGCGGCTGACTCTGGAGGAGAAGCTCTCCCTGATCGTCGGCGAGGACTTCTGGTCGCTTCCCGAGATCCCGAGCATCGGCCTGCGCAAGCTGCGCGTCTCGGACGGTCCGGTTGGCGTGCGCGGCGTCACGTGGGACGAGCGCGAGACCTCGCTGCTGTTCCCCAGCCCCACCGCGCTCGCCGCCGCCTGGGATCCCGAGGTCACCCGCCGGGCCGGCTTCATCATGGGCGCGCAGGCCCGGGACAAGGACATCCACGTCCTGCTGGCGCCGACCGTGAACCTGCACCGCAGCCCGCTGGGCGGTCGGCACTTCGAGTGCTACTCCGAGGACCCGCTGCTGACCGCGCGGATCGCCACCGCCTTCATCGAGGGTGTCCAGTCCGCCGGTGTCGGTGCCACGATCAAGCACTTCGTCGGCAACGAGACCGAGGACGACCGGATGTCCTACGACTCGCGGATCGACGAGCGATCGCTGCGCGAGGTCTACCTGGTGCCGTTCGAGGAGGCCGTGCGCACCGGCCGGGTCCAGCTGGTGATGAGCGCGTACAACCGGGTCAACGGCGAGACGATGACCGAGAACTCGCGCCTGGTCAACGGCGTGCTCAAGGACGAGTGGGGCTTCGACGGGGTGGTGATCTCGGACTGGATGGCGGTGCGCTCCACCGAGGCCGCCGCCGCCGGCGGCACCGACATCGCGATGCCGGGTCCGGCCCCGGTGTGGGGCGAACCGCTGCTCGCCGCCGTGCGCGAGGGCCGGGTCGCCGAATCGCTGATCGACGAGCGGGTCACCCGGATCCTGCGCCTCGCCGCCCGCGTGGGCGTGCTGGGCGAGCGCACGCCTGCCACGACCACCACGCCCTCGGACGCGGTCGCCACGCTGCGCGCGATCTCCGCGCAGGCGACGGTGCTGCTCGGCAACGACGGTACGCTCCCGCTCGACCCCGCGGCGCTCTCCCGCGTCGCGCTGATCGGCCCGAACGCACTGCGACTGTCCGCGCAGGGCGGCGGCAGCGCGCACGTGAACCCCGCGCACGTGGTCTCGATCCCGGAGGGCCTGCGGGCCGCGCTCGGCGAGAACGTCGAACTGACGCTCACCGAGGGTGCGTTCACCCACCGCGCGCTCGCCGACCTGTCCCTGGACACAGCCGCCGACCCGGAGAGCGGCGAGCCGGGTCTGCGCGCCGAGTTCCTCGACGCCGAGGGCAACGTGCTCTCCTCCGAGCATCGGCTGGGCTCCAGCCTGATGTTCTGGCCGGACAACATTGCGTCCGGGGCCGCGGTGATCCGGCTGCGCACGATCGTCACCCCGACCGTGTCCGGGACCAACATCCTGGACGTGCGCGGCGCGGGCCGGTTCGAGGTGAGCATCGACGGCACGACCCGCACGGTGGACATGACCGCTCCCGAGGGCACCGACGTGATCGAGATGATCATGCGCCCCGAGGCCACCCGCATCGAGGTGGAGGCGACGGCCGGCACACCGGTGGAGATCCGGGTCGACTTCACCCAGGGCGAGCGGTTCTTCATGGCCGCGCTCGGTCTGGGCTGGGCCAACCCGCGCCGGTCCGCGGAGGCCGAACTGGAAGCCGCGGTCGAGGCGGCGCGCGCCGCCGATGTCGCCGTGGTCGTGGTCGGTACCACCGACGACATCGAGTCCGAGGGCTTCGACCGCAAGGACCTGGCGCTGCCGGGCCGCTCCGACGAGCTGGTCCGCCGGGTCGCGGCGGCCAACCCGAGGACCGTCGTGGTGGTCAACGCGGGCTCGCCCGTGCTGATGCCGTGGCGGGACGACGTCGCCGCCGTGCTGTGGGCCTGGCTGCCCGGCCAGGAGGGCGGCGCGGCGCTGGGCGACGTGCTCACCGGCTCGGTGGAGCCGGGCGGCCGGCTGCCCACGACCTACCCGGCGGCCGAGGCCGACGTGCCGATCCACTCCACCGCCCGGGTGAACAACGAGCACCACTACGCGGTGCGGTCCAGCAACATCGGCTACCGCGCCTGGGCCCTGGGCGACGCGGCGCCGGCGTACCCGTTCGGGCACGGCCTGGGCTACACGACCTGGGCGTACGAGGAAGTCACGGTCAAGGGCGACGCGAGCGGCGTGACCGTCGAGATCACCGTGGCCAACACCGGCGAGCGGGCGGGCCGTGAGGTGGCGCAGGTGTACCTGGAGACCGCCGACGGCACGCTGATGGGTCGGCCGGAGCCGATCCGTCTGGTCGGCTTCGCCGCGATCGACGCCGAGGCGGGTGCGAAGGTCACCGCCACGGTGGAGATCGACGCCCGCACCCTGGCCCGCTGGGACGAGCGGGGCGCGGCGTGGACCACCACGCCGGGCGCGTACACGCTGCGTGTCGGCCGCTCGGCGACCGACCTGCGGCTGAGCGCGGAACTCGCGCTCTAGGGACGCACGGTTTCCGGGTCGAGGTGCCTTCGCCCCTCGGCCCGGCTCCGTGCGGGCGCGACCGGGACGGCACGCCGGCGGAACACGTCGGCAACTGCGAAGCATCATCGCCCGTTGCCGGCGGAGCAGCCGGCCTGGGGCGGGTCGGGACCGCGCGGCCCGGCGGCGAAGTGTCAGCAGCGTTGGCCGAAGGTCGGGTTGATGAAGCCCAGTGCGTCGGCCCCGTTGTCGCAGGCGCCGCTCACCGTGTCGATCGTGTGGGCCCGGATCGTGTGCGTCTCGCCGCCGGCCGATGCGGCGACCGCCACGGTCGCGCCGACGATGGGGGTCGCGATGACGGCCGTGCTGACCAGAAGGCCGCGGACGATGCGCTGCATGGGAACGCTTCCTTGTCTCGATGCGGACGGTCTCGAACGCCGAGGAGGGCACACCTCGCCAACGCGACAAACCGCCCGAAGGACACGAGGATTGAGCCGAATGGAAGGGTCGGCGGGCACGTCCCGACGGATGTGCGGGTCGACGTCCCACCTTCGAGGGATCGAGTCCGGGCAAAATGCGGTGCCGCGCGCGCCGCAGCCTTAGCGTGTCGGCCATGCAGCTCCGCATCGGCACTCGGTCCTCCCCCATGGCTCTCGCCCAGGCTCGGCTCGTCGCCTCCCTGTTGCCGAGACATCCGTACGAACCCGTCGTCGTCCCGATGTCCACCAGCGGCGACCGCTGGGGCGGCAGCCTCGCCGAACTCGGCGGCAAGGGCGCGTTCGTCAAGGAACTCGACCGCGCGCAGCTCGACGGGGAGGTGGACCTGGTCGTGCACTGCCTCAAGGACATGCCCGGCGACGTGCCGCTGCCCGAGGGGCTCACGGTGGCCGCCTACTGCTCGCGCGCGGCGCCCGGGCGCTGATCGACGCGATCGCGCGCTGAACGCGGGCCGTCCCGCCGGCCGCATCGGGTCGCGGCGGCGGGACGGCTCGGTCACCCCGGTCGGCCGCGCCCCCGCACGGCTGGACCGTCGTCCGGCGTGCTCAGCTGTTCAGGCGCACTTCTGCACGGTGGGCTGCAGCTCGGACGGCAGCTTGTTGGTCCGCGCGTACTCCTGGTCGAACGCGTTCATCTGGGCCTGGCTGTACTTGCCCTTGAGTTCGGTCAGCGTGCACTGGCAGTACCGCGTGTTGTTGCCCGACGTGCTCAGGCAGCCGTTGAGGAAGTTCGTCGAGTAGAGCGAACTCCAATCGCTGCCACCACTGCCCGTACCGGTCGAGGTCGGCGAAGCCGGCGCCGTGGTGCGCGGGCGTGACGTGGTCGGCCGGTCGCTGATGGTCGGCGCCGGCGTGTCGTCGTCGGTGGCCCGACTCGTCGGAGTCTTTCCCGTCGCCGTGACGTCCGCGCTCGAACCGGTGGTCTTCGGGGCCCCGAGCCCACCGAAGCCGCCGTCCCCGTCGCTCCCACAGGCCCCGACCGTGCAGGTCAACATCACCGCGATCAACCCGACTTTGAACGTGCGCATACTTCCCCCTAGAACGATGTTGATTCGAGACTCTCCTCCCCCGGCTCCGGCGGTCACAAGGGGATCTTTTCCGCCATTGCGTAACGGTTACGTCGTCGCGACCGTTACGACGCAGAGAGGCATCTCTCCGGCGTCGGAGGGGCACCCGGCGTCACCCCTCCCGGCTGCGGGACGCCCGGCGGGGAATCGCCGGGCCCACGCGGTCGTGGGCGTCGGGCGGGTCTACCGTTCGACAAACGCGAACAAACCGGGCATCAACGTGCCGATCGTCACATTCCATGGCGTTTATTGCTCGAATCTGTTCACTATGGACGGGTTGCCTCCCGTCGGACGGCAGAAAGGAACGGCACACCATGACCTTGACGCCCGAGCACGTGGCCGCACTGCGCGGCCTCGCCGCCGATGTCTCGGCCCTCGGCGCCGACGGCGCCCAGCGGCACCCCGCCTTCGCCGGCTCCGCCGGTTCGATCGCCGACCGCGCGGACACGCTCGCGAGCGAGGCCCCGCCGTTTCACAAGGTGGCCCTGCGCCGCATCGGCGACGCGATGCGCGCGTGCGCCGAGTCCCGCGAGGCGGGCGACCCGATCCGGGTCGCCAACACCCAGCGCACCGCCGCGCACCTGGCCGACCGGCTCGTGCACGCGCTCGACCGCTACGCCTCGGCCTCGCCGACCGCGACCCCGGCCACCTGCACCCGCTGCGACGAGCCTTACATCGCCCAGCTGATTCCCACCCAGCGGCGCTACCTCTCGCGCATCGACGCCCCCGTGTCCGGACACGTGTTCAACGCGGCCGGCACCACCTACATCGTCGAGCAACACGTGCTGTGCCCGCTTCAGGACATGGCCGGCCTGTCCGGCCTGCCCGAGCTCGAGAACCTGGACGACCTCGACAACGTCTGAGTCCCGGCACGCCCGCCCACGCCGGGCACACACGACCGAGGCCGGGTCCCCGAGGGGGGCCCGGCCTCAGTCGTCGCCGTGATCCTTCTTGTCCTTCTTCAGCCGACGCAGGTATTCACGTGTCCACCCGGTCACCTTGACCACCTCGGACTGTTTGACACCTGCGGCGATCGCCCGCACCGCCGCACGTTTGAGTTCTTGACGCGCCTCTTCGTGCGCCTTCTCGGTCCGCCGATACGCCTTCGCGGCCCTGATCAGGCCTTCTCCGGCGGAATCGGGGTGTCCCCGGTCGGCATCCTCGTGATCCACACTGCCAGGATGCCATATGGACGGCCACCTCCGTAGGCCAACAGAGTTGACATTTCCTCATACAAGAAGGAAACTGGAGACCGAACCGAAGGTGAACGGAAGGTTAACTTCACCAGTCACGGAGGAACCACCATGCTGAAGACCCTCACCGCCCCCGCCATGTGCACCCGTTGTGGCGAGCCGTACGTCGCGGCACTCAGCCCGCGCTCGCTCGTCACCGTGCAGACTCCGGCGTTTCGCACCCCGGAGATCGTCGGCGGCCGGCTGATGACCATCGACGACACCGTCTGCCTGGTCGAGCGGCACGCCCCCTGCACGGGCCTGGGCAACTACCGCTGATCCTCGGCGGCGCCTGCCAAAACCGCCGCCAGCATCCCCAGCGTCGACCAGTCGACGCGCCCGCACCGCAGCAGTTCGCCGTACGTCGTGATCTCGACGTCAGTGCGTTCCCCGTCCCCGGCCACACCATGTGGACCGGGGTCGCTGCGTAGTACGGCCAGTTCCGCCTCGGTCAGTTCGGCCGAGTACACGTGCGCGTGATGCGCCGTCAGGGTGCCGGCGAGTTGCCGGGAGCCGTGCGAACGCAGCCGCTCCGGCGCCAACGCCAGACCGGTCTCCTGGCCGACCTCGGTGCACCCGTCCGCCGCCGTGTACCCGCTCCCGCCCGGGAGTTCGTGCACGAAGCCGTCCTGCGTACGCGCCGCCGAGCGGAACTCGCGCACCAGCACCACCGTGCTCGCCGCGAGCGTCTCGGCGCGCCGATAGAGCACCACGGCGGTCACGTCCGGCCGGCCGAGCACCACCTCGTTGTCCTTGACCCGACCGGCCTCGGCGGCGATCGCGACCCGCACCTGCGCCGCCCACAACCACGTGGCCGCGCCCCGGCGCCACACCCAGGCGATCCGGCCGCCGAGCAGCGTGTTGCCCGCCGCCCGCTGGGCCGCGTACCAGTCCTCGAAGGCCCGGGTCAGCCACACGTTCAGCGGGATGTCCCGCTCCCCGTCCGTGCGCGGCGCCCCGGCCCCCAGCGCGTCCAGCACGGTGTCGACCGTCGCGGGCAGCGTGTCACGTACCGGCACGTCGTGACCGATCGCATAGGCCCGCTGATAGCGCACGTGTGGTGCGTCCGGCGGGGTGCCCAGCACCGCGCGGCCCGAGTCCTTGAGCCAGCCCCACTCGTCGTTGGTGGTCAGCCCGGGCAGGTCGCGCAGATCGCGCGGGATCCAGAAGAGCACCCGGTCGCTGCGGTCCAGGTTGCGCAACTCCCAGTCCCGCTGTACCTGATGGGTGGGCCACGACTGCCCGTCGCCGGGCTCGGGCACGAACACCACCAGGCGGCCCGGCCCGCGCCACCGCTCCCGGAGCAGCTTCAGCGCCGCCGGACGCCAGGAGGCCACGTGCGCCGCGCGGGGTGTGGGGCCGGCGAGGAAGACGCTCGCATCCCACGCCTTGGGCGGCTCGTCGGGCGACTTCACAACGACGATCTCGGTCATGGGCTCGACCGTAGCGGTCGTCACCGCAGGTGATCGAGGGGCACGGCGCCCCCCTTGAGGCCGACCCGATCCGCGTCCGGGTGGTGATGTCGCATACCGTTCCCCGCACGCACGCTGCTACGAAAGAATCACATCCATACGGCGCGTACGGGGAGGCGTTTGCGGTGGCTCAGTTGTGGCTTGGCAGCCGATATCGGCTGGACAAGAGGCTGGGCTCGGGAGGCAACGCGACCGTGTGGCGGGCCTGGGACCAGAAGATGCAACGGTTCGTCGCGGTCAAGGTGCTCAAGGAGTCGTTCGGGGCGTCCAACAACAGCGTGGACCGATTCGGCCGTGAGGCGATCATCGTCGGCGGGCTGTCCTCGCCGAACATCATCGTCGTGCACGACCAGGGCCGGAAGGAGGTCGTGGAGCACCGGACCGGTCCCGGGACGACCGAGCCGGAGCAATCCGAAGGGGAACGGCTCGGTCCCGAACGGGTCGACCCCGCGACCCGGGTGTTCACCCACGAGGCCGAGACGGTGCACGACGCGCAGATCACCTCCGCGCTCGGCCCGGGACCCGGCGACATGCGCCGGACCGACGGCAAGGTCATGTATCTGGCGATGGAGCTGATTACGGGTCGCTCGCTGGCCCAGCTCGTCGCGGACGGCGCGTGGCTGCCGCTCGGTCATGTGGTCGGCTGGGCGATCCAGCTGTGCGACGGCCTCGACGTCGCCCACTCGGGCGGCGTGCTGCATCGCGACATCAAGCCCGCGAACGTCATGGTGACCTCGCGCGGGGTGGTCAAGGTGCTCGACTTCGGCATAGCCCGCTACATGGAGAAGGTCTCCTCGCGCGCGGGCATCACGATGCCCGGCAGCATGATCGGCACGCCCGCCTACATGTCGCCCGAGCAGATCCTCGGCGGTCGCATCGACGGCCGCGCCGACCTGTACAGCGTGGGCTGCGTGCTGCACGAACTACTGACCGGTGCACCGCCGTTCGGTCTGGACCGGCCGCACTCGATGATGACCGCCCACCTGCAACGCACGCCCGAGTCGGTGCGCAACACCCGGCTGGAGGTGCCCGAGGACCTGGCCACGCTCGTGCTCGCGCTGCTCGCCAAACGACCGGAAAACCGGCCGGCGAGCGCGGCCGAGGTGCGCGATCGACTGTTGGAGTTGTCGGTCGTACCGCCGCGCAACCTCGCGCCGCAACCGTGGGGGATGCCCGCCTCGGACCCGATCGCACCGGTGGATCCGCAGCCGACCCAGGACCAGCCGGTCCGACTGATCCCCGACGCGCCCGAGCCGCGACCGGTCCGCCCGAGCGATTCACTCCAGGTGCTGCGTGCCGAACTCGGCAATCGAATGCGGGAGTTCGGCGTCGACCACCCGGACACGCTACTGCTGCGCGAGCAGTTGGCCGCACGGCTGGGCAAGGACGGGGATGCGCTCGCGGCGATCACCGTGCTGCGCGGGGTGATCTCCGACGGCGGGCGGTTGCGCGGCGCGCTGTCCCCGGACACGCTGCGCGCCCGACGGGCGCTGGCGCACTGGACCGGGAAGGCGGGCCGGCCGGCCGAGGCGGCGCAACTGTTGAAGAACCTGCTCCAAGACCAGGTCCACGTACTGGGCACCGACCACCTGGAGACCCTGCGGGTCCGCCGCGAACGGGCCCGCTGGGACGGCGAGGCGGGCAACTTCGTCGGCGCGGTGCTGCACCTGCGTGCGCTCGTCCCGGACGTGATCCGGGTGCTGGGCCCCAACCACGAGCTGGTCATCGAGGTCTGGGACGACCTCACCTACTGGGAGCACCGCCTGGACGGCTACGGCTTCCGGGACGAGGCGTGAGCGGCGCGCTCGGCCTCACAGGGCCAGCATGTCCCGCAGTTCGCGCTTGAGCACCTTGCCCACCGCGTTGCGCGGCAGCGCCCGCTCGGTGAACCGCACGAGCGTGGGCACCTTGAACGCGGCGAGCCGGCGCGCCACGTGCCCGCGCAGTTCGGCTGCGGTGGCCGCGCCCGCCACGTGCAGCCGGACCACGGCGGCCACCTCCTCGCCCAGATCGTGGTGCGGCACCCCGACCACCGCGACGTCGGCGACGGCCGGATGCTCGAACAGGACCGCCTCGACCTCGGCCGAGTAGACGTTCTCGCCGCCGCGGATGATCACGTCCTTGAGCCGGTCGACCACGTACAGCAGCCCCTCGGCATCGGTGTAGCCGAGATCCCCGGTGCAAAACCACCCGTCCGGGAACGCCTCCTCGCTCTCCTGCGGCCGGTTCCAGTAGCCGCGGACCACCTGCGGGCCGCGGAAGCGGATCTCTCCCGTCCGCCCGGTCGGCAACTCCTCGCCGGTCAGCGGATCGGCCACCCGCAGATCCGCCGTGGGCACCGGCCGGCCGACGCTGCCCGGGTGGGCGTAGTAGTCGTCGCCCGAGTTGGCCACCACCACGCACGTGGTCTCGGTCATCCCGTAGGCGTTCAACGGCACGATCGGGTTGCCGGACATCGCGCCGACTTGCCCGACCAGGTCCGGCGGCACCGGCGAGCCGCCCGTGCCCAGGCTGGTCAGGCTGGACAGGTCGTGCCCGGCCCGCAGCGGTGATTCGACCAGGCGGCGCAGCAGCGTGGGCACCATGTTGGCGGTGGTTATCCGCTCGGCCTCGATCAAATCCAGCGCCTTGGCGGTGTCCCAGTGGTGCATCAGGCACAGCTTGGCGCCCTGCGCCGCGCCGATGTACAGCCCGGCCAGGCCGGCTATGTGGAAGAACGGGTAGACCTGCAGGTTGCTCGGCGTCGGCAGGCCCGCCACCGGCTCCTCGAACACGGCCGGACCCTTGGCCAACTCGACGGTTGATAGGCCCAGTCGGGCCAGCCCGACGGCCTTCGACAGCTGCATCGTGTGCAGGTTGGTGGTGTGGTTGTGGTGCGTGCCGACCGCACCTTTGGGGCGCCCGGTGGTGCCGGACGTGTACAGGATGGTCGCGTCGTCGAACGGCTCCGGGCCCTCTGCCGGCAGGGCGCACTCGCCGGTGAAGGCGCGCAGCAGCGCGGAGAGGTCGATCTCGCCGGCGGCCGGCGGCTCCTCGGGGCGGATCACCAGGATCTCGGGCGCCGCGCTCGGGTCCAGGTGACCTCGGATCAGCTCGGCCCGTTCGCCGTCGCAGATCAACACCGTGCTGCCGGAGTCCTCGACGGCGTACCGAAGCTCGTCGGCGGTCCACCACGCGTTGAGCGGCACCGCGATCGCGCCCATGACCTGGGTCGCCCAGAACGCGAGCGGCCATTCGAGGTGGTTGCGCATCGCGATGGCCACCCGGTCGCCGCGCCGCACGCCGCACTCGGCGGCCAGGTATCGGGCCAGGTGGGCGACCAGTCGATGCTGCTCGGCGTAGTCGATCCGCTCGTCGCCGGCGACCAGTGCGTCCCGGGTCCCGTATGCCGCCAGGTCCTCGAAGACCGCGCGCAGCGTGGGCGGGGCCTTGCTCAAGACCCGCCAGGGGATGCCGTCGTGGACGACCTCCTCGATCGCGTAGGCCGATTCGGGTCCGGTGAGTTCGGCCAGGGCCTGTGTCCGATCCAGCATCCGGTGGGTCCACCTCCTGCACACTGCGAGCGACTTGTACCGGGGTAGGAGCCCATCAAAGCTAGTGCGGAGATCGCATCGCGGGAACCCTGGCATTCGACATGATCACCCGGCAGGGTGGCCGGACGGGTACCGCCGACGCGCGCGCGAACCGGGAAGCTTGCGTGGACTACGAGCAGATCTCGACGTCGGTCGAATCCAACGTGCTGACCGTGACACTGGACCGACCGGACCGCCTCAACGCGTACACCTATCGGATGCGGGAGGAGATCTCGCACGCGTTGGACCGGGCGGACGCGGACGACGACGTCCGCGTCGTGGTGTTCACCGGGAGCGGGCGGGCCTTCTGCGCGGGAGCCGATCTGGAGATGGGCGCCGACTCGTTCGCCCCGGGCGCACACGCGAAACGATTCGAGAACGCGGTGGACGACGCGGACGCGTTCCGCGACGACGGCGGCCGCCTGGTGCTGCGGCTGTACCGCTCGAAGAAGCCGTTGATCGCGGCGATCAACGGTCCGGCGGTGGGCATCGGCGCGACCATGACGCTGCCGATGGACATCCGGATCGCCTCCTCCACCTCCCGGTTCGGCTTCGTCTTCGCCCGGCGCGGGATCACTCCCGACGGTTGTTCGACGTGGTTCCTGCCGCGTGTGGTGGGTCTGGACCGGGCCCTCGAATGGTGCTTCACCGGCCGGGTCTTCGAGGCGACGGAGGCAAAGGAGGCCGGCCTGATCCGCGAGGTTGTCCCGCCGCAGGACCTGCTCCCGCGTGCGTACGACCTGGCCCGCACCATCGCCGAGAACACCCCGGCGGTGGCCATCGCCCTGACTCGGCGACTGCTGTGGGGCATGCAGACCGTCCCCGACCCGGAAACCGCCCACCTCCACGAGTCCCGCGCTCTCCACTGGACAGGCGGCTCGGCCGACGTACGGGAGGGCGTAACGGCCTTCCTGGAAAAACGCCGCCCCGACTTCGCACTCCGAGTAAGCACGGACCTCCCGGACCTACCCGGGATTTCCTAGGCCCCCGGAAACGGGGCGGCCGGGGCCGTCGAGCGGGACGGAGGGGCCGGACAAAGGGGCGCGGGGGCGGGAGCCGGCCAAGGCCGGGGGCGGCGGACAAGCACGTCGGACGGGCCGCGAGCCGGGCGGGCGGACGGGCGCGGGGGCGGGAGGCGCACGGCCGGGTCGGGGCGTCGCGCGGACGGACCGGGCCGAAAGGGCGCGGGGTGGGGCGCGCGGCGGACCGGACCCGGAGCCACGGCCGCGAAGCGGACGGGCACCCGGGCGTCGACCGGACGGCCATGGCCGAGGTGGGTTCGGCGTGGCCTTCGGCGCTTCAGGGGATGGAACTCGGATGGCCCTTACAGCTTGTTGTGTTTTGCAACTGTTTCGGGCACTCTTGGCGCACATTCAGGTGCATGGTGTTGAGGAGCAAGGCGATGTCGGACAGCGTTGAGCGGCGAGTGGTCCGTGAGGTCGGGGCGGCCACCCGGTTGATTCGGCTGCTGATGGGTCCCCCGTTGCACGCGGCGGGGATCACCCAGGCGGAATACCACCTGCTTGCCCACCTGGAGGAGCGCGGCACCTCCACCGGCAAGGAACTCGCCTGCCGACTCAGCCTGGACAAGACCACGATCAGCCGACAGTTGACCGCGCTCGAAGAGGCCCGGCTGATCACCCGGACCACCGATCCGACCAACCGCCGGTCGCACCTGATCACCCTCACCGACGCCGGCCA
Organism: Embleya sp. NPDC005575; assembly: GCF_040605455.1. Taxonomy (NCBI): domain Bacteria; kingdom Bacillati; phylum Actinomycetota; class Actinomycetes; order Kitasatosporales; family Streptomycetaceae; genus Embleya; species Embleya sp. NPDC005575. The sequence goes on from NZ_JBEXCV010000083.1 coordinate 24,043, forward strand.
CCTGCGGCTGGCCGACGCCCGGCAACGCAGCCTCGCCGTGATGGCGGAACGGTTCGCCTCCTGGCCCAAGGAGGAACTGGGCGCCCTCGCCGACCACTTGGCCCGATTCAACGACGTCCTGCGCGGCGACGCCTCCGAACCCGCCGAGCAGGAACAGCCCGAAAAGCCCGAACAGCACCGGCAAACACAGCAGTAACCGAGAGGCGCCCGCCTCGACCTAATTGTCCGCCACCCTCGGATGCACGCGCGGACGGGCCCGGTAGACGTCGTAGACGCCCTGCACTCGGCGCAGCGCCCGCAGCAGCTTCGGCAGGGTCGCGAGGTCGGCCAGGCGGATCGTGTAGGTCTGGCGTACCCGCATCTGCTGCGGCGGCGCGATCGAGGCCGAGGTGATGTCGGCGCCTTCCGCGTCGATCGCGGCGGTCACATCGGCGAGCAGTCGGGGGCGGTCCAGGGCCTCGATCTGCACGGTGACCCGGTAGCCCTGGTCGGCCTGGTGCGGCAGCCACGACGCGGCGACCACGTCGCGGCCCGCTCGGCGCATCTGTTGCACGTTCGTGCAGTCGGCCCGATGGACCGCGACGGTGCCGCCGCGGATCACGAAGCCGGCGAGTTCGTCCGGCGGGACCGGGGTGCAGCAGCGGGCCAGTCGGACCGGAGCTCCGGGTGAGCCCGGCACGCTGACCACGGCCTCGCCGGGGTCGGACGGCGGGCGCCGGGTCCGTGCCGGGGCCTGGGCGGCGTCCCCGGGGGGTTCGGCCGGGGCCGGGACGGTCGCGGGTGCGCCGTGGGCGGCCTCGCCGGCGGCGGCCAGGTTGCCCAGCGGGGCGAGCAAGGGGTCGATTCGGCCCTCTATGCCGTGCGGGTACTTGGCCAACCATGCCTCGATCGCGACCCGGGCCAGGGGGCTGCGGACGAAGGAGAGCCATTCCTTGGACGGCGCCGCGGCGCCGGGCGGGGCGGTGATGATGGATACCGTCTCGCCATCCGCCAACACCGAACTCAGGGCCACCAGGCGGCCGTTGATCTGCGCGCCGATACATCGGTGGCCGGTCTGCTCGTCCATCGCGTAGGCCGCGTCCACACACGTGGACCCGGCGGGCAGGGTGAGCGGGCGACCACCGGCGGTGAAGACCAGGAGCTCGCGGTCCGCCGACAGGTCGGCGGTCAGCGAGCTCCAGAAGACGTGCGCGTCCGGGATGCCGCCCTGCCACGCGAGCAGCCGGTGCAGCCACGCGAGCTGCTCGGGGGCGTCCGGCCCGGTGTCCGGTTTGCCGGTGTGCGCGACCACGCCGAACTCGGCCAGGCGATGCATGCGTCGGGTGCGGATGAGCACCTCGACCTTGTCGCCCTCGGGCAGCGTGATCGCGGTGTGCAGCGACTGGTACAGGTTGAACTTGGGGGTTGCGATGTAGTCCTTGAACTCGCCCGCGATCGGCGACCAGCAGGTGTGCAGTACGCCGAGCGCGCCGTAACAGTCGGTGTCCGCGTCCACCACGATCATCAGTCGGGAGAGGTCGAACGGGCTCAGTTCCTCGCGCCCGCGCCGCTTTTGCACCCGGCGCACGGATACGTGGTGCCGCGCGCGCGGCGATACCTCCGCTTCGATCCCGGCGTCGCGCAGCGCGCGTTTGACGGTCGTGCACAGCCTGGACACGGCCTCGTCGGTGGCCGCCTGGCTGGCGCCGACGGTGCGCGCGGTCGCGGCGTGCTCCTCGGGCCGGAGCGTGGCGAAGACGATGTCCTCCAGCTCCGACTTGAGCACGTGGATGCCGAGTCGTTCGGCGAGCGGGATGAACACCTCCTGCGTGGCCTCGGCGGTGCGGATCTGGCTGGCCCGGCGGCGATATCGGATCGTGCGCATGTTGTGCAGCCGGTCGGCCAGCTTGATCACCGTCACCCGCAGGTCCCGGCCGGTGGCCACGATGATCTTGCGCATCGTCTCGGCCTCGGCCCGGTCGCCCAGGTCGACCCGCTCCAGCTTGGTCACGCCGTCCACCAGGTGGGTGACGTCGTCGCCGAACGCCGCGCGGACCTCTTCCAGGGTCAGATCGGTGTCCTCGACGGTGTCGTGCAGCAGCGCCGCGACCAGCGTCGTGGAGTCCGCGCCCAGCTCGGCCAGGATCGTGGCCACCGCGAGCGGGTGCGTGATGTACGGCTCGCCGCTCTTGCGCATTTGCCCGCGATGGGACAACTCCGCGACGGCGTAGGCCTCCTGAATGGCCGTCACATCGGCCTTCGGGTGGTGCACGCGATGCACCTGGAGCAGCGGTTCGACCGCGTCCGGCGTGCGTCGGCGACTTCCGGTGAGGAAGGTGACCGCGGCCAGGCCCAATCGCTGAATGGGTTGTTGGACAGGCCGACGGGACAGTCGTCCGACGCGGTCGGACATGCTCCGGCTCGGAACGTCACCCTCGGCCCGCGGTGCACCCTTGGGCACACCCGCACCGGCCGGCGGGTCGAGTCCCCCGATCGTCATGCGGCACCTCCGGCAGCTACCCCCGGAGTCGCCCCCGGTGATTCATGCTACCGACAACAACACGGACCGTGTCCGCGTGATGTCGCCCGTCACACACGATCACCCGCACGGGTCATGGCGCCCGCTTCGGATGATGGTGAAGAGCCCAGCCTAACCCCTCGGGATCTTGTCCGGGTGCGCACCCACCGGGCTCGGGGGGCGCACCCGTCGCGCGGCGGGCGCGCGGGTTGCGGTGACAGGGCGTCAGTTCCCGTCGGCGCGCTCCCAGTACGTGCCGGCGATCATCGCCTCGATCAGTCCGCGGTGCAGCACCGTCTCGTCCAGGTCGGCCGGCTGCTCGCGCTCGCCGAAGTGCCACTGGCGGTGCGCGATGCGGGCCATCACCACGCCGTGGCGTACCGCCGCGTACATCTCGAAGTACCGCATGTCGCGCGGCGTGTAGCCGGTGAGCTTCTCGTAGTGCGCGCACACGTCCTCGGTGCGCATGAGGTCGGGCAGGCCCGGCAGGCCGTAGCGGGTGGCGATGTCCTGGAAGAACGCGTGGATGAAGATCATCCAGGCGATGTCCAGCTCGCGCGGGCCGACGGCGGCCATCTCCCAGTCCAGTACCGCGGTCGGCTCGAAGTCCACATACAGGATGTTGCCGATCCGTGCGTCGCCCCAGCTGATCACGTCCGGGCCGACCTCGGCCGGGAAGTTGTCCTCCAGCCACGCGAACGCGCGATCCAGGAGCGGGACGCGCTGCCCCTCGATGCCCCACTCGTAGAACGCGCGCAGGTCGTCCAGATGCCGGCGCAGCGCGGTCTCCCCGGCGCCCTCGTGCTGAAGGAAGGCCAGTTCCTCGGGGCTCGCGTCGATTTCGTGGATCGCGGCGACGACGGCGACCGACTCCTCCTGGAGCCGACGGCGCTGCTCGGGCGTGGCGGCGAGCATCCAGCCGTCGATCGTGTACGGCATCACGTCCGGCGGCGCGGCGCCCTCGACCCGGCGCATCACGAAGAAGGGGGCACCGAGCGGACCCTCGTCCGGCTCGTTCCACAGCAGCGCGGGCACCGGGATCGAACAACGCTCGCCGACCAGGGTCAGCACCGCGTACTGCTTGTCCAGGTCGTAGGTCGGGAAGACCGGCTTGGCGTCCATCGAGGGGCGCATCCGCACCACGCAGCGCTCGGTACGGCGTTCGCCGTCCACGGTCCAGGTCGCGTCGAACAGCAACGTCTCGCTGGACATCCCGTTGCCGGAGGGGGCCTTGAGCTCGGAGATCTCGGGAGCCGCGCCCTCGGGCAGCCGGCCGGTCAGCCACGCGAGCAGTTGGTCGTGCACCGTCGCCAGGTCCCGCGTGCTCGTCTGCGGACGGGTGACCTCGTCGGGGTCGGCCACGACAACCTCCGGTATCCACGTCGCAAGATGCGACCGGCGCTGCCGGGCGCCCCTGCCGACGCCCGGTCCCCGCCCTGCTGTCGGCGGCTGCCCGCCACAAAAGTGAAACACGTTCTATCATGTGTGACACGTGTCATCAATGGTCGCGAAGACCGGTCCGCTCGGGCACGACGGCGAGTGCCCGGCCGGATCGGCCCGACGCGGTGCCGAGTGCGGTCGGCAGGTGTTGCAGACTGGACCGATGCCCTCAACCCCCACCACGGTCCGCCGGCGTCCGCGCTGGTGGACCGAATTGCTGCTGATCGCAGTGCTGTACGAGGCGTACTCGCTCAGCCGACTCGTGGTCCGCGGCGACGTGGACGCGGCGATGCGCAACGCCGAGCGAATACTGCACGTCGAGTCGCTCACCCACCTCGATCCCGAGCGGGTGCTCAACGAGGTCGTCACCAACCACGTGCTCATCGGCGTGCTCTGCGACTACGCGTACGCGACGCTGCACTACGTGGTGACCCCGCTGGTGCTGTTCTGGCTGTGGCGTCGGCGCCCCGAGCGCTACCGGGGTGCGCGCACCACGCTGGCGATCGCGACGGTCGTGTCGCTGGCGGGCTTCATGCTCTTCCCGACCGCGCCGCCGCGGATGATCGACGGCTTCACCGACACGATGGCGCACTTCGCGTCCTGGGGCTGGTGGGGCGAGGGCGCCAGCGCGCCGCGCGGCATGGAGCACATGACCAACGAGTACGCGGCGATGCCGTCCCTGCACGTGGGTTGGGCCGCCTGGTGCGGATGGCAGTTGTGGCGGCACGGTCGCGGTCCGGCGCTGCGCGTCCTGGGTGTGCTCTATCCGCTCTTCGTCGTCGTGGTGGTGCTGGGCACCGCGAACCACTACCTCGCGGACGTGGTCGCGGGACTCGCGGTAATGGGGCTGGGCGCGCTCGCGTCGCCATGGGTGCTGCACGGCGTGGATCGGGTACGCGACGGGGTGGCGATGCGCCGGACCGAGTCGGAAGAGCCCGGGAAACCGATCGATGTCGAGCAAATAAACGCCGCTTGATTGCGGAGAATCGCAACCACTGAACGATTTAGATCAAGATCAGCCGGATGTGACTTCCGAACGACGCTTGCCTGGCAGGCAAGCGGTACCTTCTGGGTGGTCCCGCGCCCGACAACGGCAAGGATTCCGTCATCGGGCACATGCCGATCGGACAAGTCGCCACAACGGCGGACGAACCCGGTCGGGCTCGGCCTGACAGACCCAGACCTCGCATGGTGGACGGAGGCACGGCGAACCGGAGGCGGGGCCGGCAGGCGACGACAGCGGGGAGCGGTAATGCGGATCAGCGCCGTGGTGTTCGACGTGGGCGAGACCCTGGTCGACGAATCGCGGGAGTACGGCACGTGGGCCGACTGGCTCGGGGTGCCCCGACACACGTTCGCGGCCACCTTCGGGGCGGTGATCGCGCAGGGCCTCGACTATCGCGAGGTGTTCCAGCGCTTTCGGCCCGGCTTCGACCTGACCGTGGAGCGAGCCGCGCGCACCGCGGCGGGCTTTCCCGAGTGGTTCGGCGAGGAAGACCTCTACACCGACACCCGACCGTGCCTGAAAGCCCTGCGCGACCAGCGCCTGTGGCTGGGCGTGGTCGGCAACCAGACCGTGGACGCGGGCGTCATCCTGCGCGGTCTGGACCTGGGCGTGGACCTGCTGGCGACCTCCGACGACTGGGGCATCAGCAAGCCCGAGCCGGCCTTCTTCGAGCGGCTCGTGGCCGAGTGCCCGTGCCCGGCTGAGGAGATCCTGTACGTCGGCGACCGCCTCGACAACGACGTCCACCCGGCCCACCTCGCCGGCCTACGCACCGCCCACGTGCGCCGCGGCCCCTGGGGCTACCTGGTCGCCGACGACCCCGAACTCGTAGCGGTCACCGACCTGCGCTTGGAGTCCCTGGGCGAACTCCCCGCCGCCGTGGCCCGCATCAACGGCATCACGGAGCCGTAAAAACCGAACCGGCAACCAAACCGAACCGACCCAGCCCCCGGCACAATCAGCCCGGCCGGCGTCTGAGGCCAAGCAGCCCGGCCGGCGCTTGAGGCCACCCAGCCCGGCCGGCGCTTGAGGCCAAGTAGCCCGGCCGGCGCTTGAGGCCACCCAGCCCGGCCGGCGTCTGAGGCCAAGCAGCCCGGCCGGCACATGAGGCCACCTCGGCCAAAGACTCGGCACGTCGCCCCGCGCGCTATGGCGCCACCCCGCGCAACCGATCGTCGATCTCCCACACGAACGACTCCCGCGCCCAAGGCGCCAGCGACGCCCGCACCGTGCGCACCCGATCCACCGCCGTCGCATACCCCTGCACCCCGACCAGGTCGAGCGCCTCCTCCAACAGCCGACAGGCATCCTGCGGCTCGCGGGCCCCGACCGCCGTCGCGGCCAGTTCGGCCAGCGTCATCGCCCGCTGCTTGTGACTGTCCGCGGGCAACCCGGCCAGTGTGCGCTCCAGGCTGGCCCGGGCCTCGGCCGAGCGCCCGGCGGCCACCTCCGCCGCGCCCCGAAAGCCCTCCAGACGGGCCGCGGAGAACCAGTCCAGCCAGGCCGGCGGCCCGTCCGCCGTCCACGAGCCGGGCGTCTCCGGCGGCGCGTACGTATCGGCGGCACGATCCAGCAGCGGGAAGGCCGCGTCCGGCGTGCCGAGCCGGACCTCCGCCTCGGCCGCGATCGCGTCCAGCCACGCCCGCAGCGTCGGCCCGGCATCGCCGCTCGTGGTGCGCTCGCGCGCCGCGGCCAGGGTGTCCCGGGCCTCCCCGCCCCGCCCGGTCCAAGCCGGCGCGAACGCCATGTGCCCGAGCACGGCGGCGGCCAGCGAGCCGTCCCGGCCCCGGTTCGCCGCGTCCAGCGCGAGGTCCTGCCAGCGCCGCACGTGCGGCCCGCGCAGGCTCAGGTCGAAGAAGGCGATCCTCGACGCGAGCAGCGCGGTCTCCGCGATCGCGGAATGGTGCGTCCCCTCCGGCCCCTCGGCCAGCAGCCGGGCACCGTTGCGGGCGTGTTCGGCCACCACCGGAAGCAGTCGCCCGGGTTCCTCGATCCAGTAGCGGGTTCGCAGACGGGCGGTGGTGGCGATGTAGGCGGCGGGATCGGGAAGAGTGGCTGCCGGCCCCGAGGAGGCGTATGCGGCGGAACTCCTGGCGGTGAGGCCGGCGACGGCGGCGCCGGCCAGAAAGGTACGTCGTTGCACCGCGTCCTCCCATACGCGTCGTGGTGACGGACATGACTGCGTGGACCCGATCACGCGACACACCGGGCCCGATCGCTCCGTGCTGGATCTCGATCGTGACCCCGTCCCACCTGCGGCGTCATGCCTCTAGCCCGTTAGGGCGGCAAGAGTCCTCAGCGCGTCCTGCAGGAGTCCCACCGCGGGCCTCGTCACACGGTGTGCCGGCCTGGTTGCATCTAGGGCAGAAGCGGACGTCCCGTAGTCGGACGCTTCGGGCTCGTGCAGGACGAAGAGGACGCTTCGAGGACCCCCCGGCCCCCGAGGACGATTCCGTTTCCACGACGAAACGAGAGGACCGCCTCCCCGATGGACGCCGACGTGAACCGAACGACGCTGGCAGCGCTGCCGCAGGACGCGCTTCGGAACCCGTACGCTCCTCGCCTGGTCGCAGCCGGCGAGACGTTCGACGTGATCGAGGTGGAGGACCGGCTCGGCCGCGAGGCCCTGGCCACGCTGCACGCACACCGCGTGCCGGTCGGTCCGGTCATCTTCGACCGCCGCTACCGCCGGATCGGATTCCTCGTACCGCCGACCACCGTGATGCCGATGCGGCCGCGCGACCGCCGGCTCGGCCCGCGCCACCACGGGCGGGGTGCGTGGATCACCTTCCCGCCGCCGCCGGAGCAGAACGACGGGCCGCTGGTGTGGCTCGTGCCGCCGACGCCCGACAACCGCCTGACGACGCTGCGGCACGTGCGCGCGGCGATCGCCGAGGCCGCCCGCGCGCTCGCCGAGCGCCACCAGCAGGCGATCTGAGATCGCCCCACAGGACGTACCGGTCGGGGACCTGACATCACGAGCGGCTCCCCCAATACCTGCTCGACCCGGCCGGTACCGGTAAGACGAGATGCGCCCCCTCGCCACTGCGCGAGGGGGCGCATCCGCTTGTCCGGACCGGCGCCGCGAGGTTTATCGGCCGCCGAAACCGCCCGCACAGCCGAGTCCACGCCGCCGATTCGGGGTTTATCGGTGCGGGTCCCGGGCTGTCGTCCCTCTTTCGGGCAAGGGTCTTTCGGATGGCGGCCGGTTGGCGACAATGGCAAGGGCGCGGGATCTTGCGGGCCGGTTTCGGCCGATCCCGCCGCTCCCCCTGTCCGTATTCGTCGTCAGCACGTCTGCACTGTCGGAAGGAATCCGCGCATGCCGTCCGAGTCGCGCAAGCCCCGTATGCGGCCCGCGCCGCTGTTGTTCGAGCCCGCGGTACCCGAGCCGCCCGACGAACGCTTCTTCGACCTGGACGATCTGACCGATCCCCAGGAGGTGCTGGCCCGCTCGACGGACCTGGCCGAGGCGTTTCGCGCGGCGGCCGACCGGGCGGTGGACTACCAGGCGATGGCCGCGGCGCGGATGGCGGATCCGAACCGCTTCGACCACCTGACGACGGCGCAGGTCGCGGAGCGGGCGGGGTGGGGCGAGGAGTACACGGCGAAGATGATCGAGCACGGGCGCAAGCTGCTGTTGGAGCGCGGCGAGTAGCCGGCGGCAGCGGGCCGCGAACGCCGGTCGGGCCGGTCCCGGCCGGCGTTCGCGTGTGCTTACCCGGACAGTGCGACCCGGTGCCGGGCGAGTTCGGCCAGCACCGCCTGATTCGCCTCCCAGCCGTCCGGGAAGCTGACCGGCACCCCGAGATGGACCGGGTCGGCGGTGGGATGCGCGTCGAGCAGGTCGGGGATGCCGGCCCGGGCGACCACGAGACATGCGTGTCGATGCCGTGAGGCCAGCACGCACAGCCGGCCGGTCTCCAGATGGAACTCGGTCGCGTCGCGCCGACCGGAGAGCGGATGCAGCACCACGGTCACGTCGAATTCGCGACCCTGGAGCCGGTTCGCGGTGTCCACCACGATCTCCGCCGCGCCCAGGTCGCGCAGCGCCGACTCGACCCGGGCCCGCTGCTCGCGGTGGCTGACCCCGATCGCGATCCGGGACGCGTCCAGCGGCACCCCGTCCGGTGTGCGCTCGCCGATCGCGGTTCCGCCCCGCGCGAGCAGCCGCGCGGCCAGCGTGGCGACCGCGTGCACCGCCTCCTCGTCGGCCGCCGCGGTGAACCGCGCGGGCAACTCCAGCAGGCCCCAGCCGGACTTCGCCGCGACGTCCACGGCCGCGTCGTACGCATCGTGTTCGCGCGCCGCGCCGAAGTGCAGCAGCCGTTCGCCCGGACCGGTCCCGGAACGAAACGGGGTGAACGGGTAGAACGCCTCGGATACCAGCGGCGCCGCGCTCGCGGGCAACCGCCAGGACACCGGGAGTCGATGCACCGGCAGGTCCGGGTTGTGCCGGCGCAGCACGACCACCGCGCTCTGCGAGGGGTCGTAGCTCAGGCTGTGCCAACGCGAGGTGTCCACGGTGGCGAACGGGTCGAGTTGGCCGGGGTCGCCCACGAACAGCGCCCGGTCGAACAGCCGGGCCACCAGCAGCAGCGCGTCCGAACGCATCTGGTACGCCTCGTCGACGATCGCCCACGGCCAGCGCCGGTCCTGCACGAGCGCCCACTTGGCGGCGGTGGCCACCACCACCGTGCACGCGTCCAGCGCCTCGGCCTTCTCCGCGTTCAGCACCGAGGTGCCCACCAGCGCGGGCGGCAGCCGATACCCGGTGGCGGACAACCGGCCAACGGTCAGTCCCGGGTGGTCCTCGACCAGCCGGACCAGCAGGTCGTCGACCTGGTTGTTGGTCTGCGCGACGATCATCAGCCGCTCGCCGCCCCAGGCCAACTCCCCCGCCGCGCGCACCACCAGCGTCGACTTGCCCGCGCCGGGCGGCGAGTCGACCACGACTCCGCGATGCGACCCGGAGCCGAGATCGGCGAGCACGGCGTCGGTCGCGGCGGCGGCGAGCGCGGCCGGGTCGCCCGCGGGGTGACCGGTGTGCACGGCCGTCACGACCACTCCTCCAACGCGTCGTCGTCCGTGTTCGAAGCGACCTCGGATTCCGGCTCCGGCGGCGGGCCGCCGTGGGTCCAGGGGGTGTCCTCGACGGCGGGCCAGTCCGGGCCGCGCCGGAATTCGGCGATCAGCGAGGTCCAGCACAGGACTTCGCCCACTTCGGGCACGCTGCCCGGCTTGGGTGCCTTGCCGCCGCCCATCCCGCCGCGCAGTTCCAGCACGACCCGGCCGGGCTCGGTCTCCAGGACCCGCGCCTTCGCGTCCGGGCGTTCGACGCACGCCAGGTCGGTGCCCGGCCCGAACAACGGTTCGTCGTCGGTGGCGAAGGTCAACATCGGGCGCGGGCGGGCGGTCTTCTTCCCGGGTTCGGCGACCATGCGCTCGGCGTCCACCGCGCTCAGCTCGCCGCGGAACGCCTCGCCCGCCAGCCGGACGGCGGCCATCAACAGCGGGTCGTCACGCACCTGTTCGGCATCCAGCCGAGCCTGTGCCCGTTCCCTGGTGGCCAGTTGCGCGGCGGCCGAGACCGCACCGGGCACCCGCGGTTGCGGACGCGACTCGGGGTCGGCCAGATCGGCGGCGAAGAAGCTGTACGAGGCCCGATCGGCCTCCCACCGCCCGGCCACCGACGCGCCCGCGGGCAACGCGCCGAGCAGTTCCACGCCGCGCCACACACGATCCCAGGTCGGCATCAACTCGGCGGCCAGCGCTTCGCGGATCGTCTGCTCCGCGTCCCGACCGCGCGGACCGAGGTCGGTGCGGGCGTCGGCGTCCACCGCGGCCTCGGCCCGCTCCGCGGCCACCGCCTCGTCGAATGCGGCGATCAGCGGCACCAGGCGCTCGTCGAACGCCGGATCGGTCGCGGGGCCCGCGGTCGGGCCGCCCTCGACCGCGCGGGCCGCCTGATCCCCGCGCTGCCCGACCGGCGGATCGATCCAGGCGAGCAGCGCGGCCAGGTCGCCGTCCTCCAGCGCGCTCTGTCCGGTCACCCACACCTGGGTGAGCAGGTCGGTCATCGCCAACACCACACTCGATCCGGGCACACCGGCCCGGTCCGCGAGCCACGTACTCCACCGGCCGAGCAGCGGCACCTCCGCGGCCACCGCGAACTCGCCGTCGGTGCGCCGGAATCGGGTGGACCGGCCGAGCAGGCGCAAATACTCGACACCGCCGGCCGTGGGCACCAGCACCTGCGGCGCGTCCACGCTGCGCTCGTACGGCTCGTCGCCGCGCCGCTCGATCGTCTCCGTCTCGGCCGCGAACGCGCCCAGGTAGGGCAGCAGCAGCCGGCCCAATTCGGCCGCGTGCGCGAACCGCCGGTCGCGGTCTCGGGGTTGCGGCACCGCGAGCAGGTGCGGCCGGTCCCGATCGGTGCCGACCAGCACGGCCAACGGCGCGAACGCCTCGCCCGCGAGCACATAGGGCACCAGCACCAGCGGCCGGGCGGACAGATGCCGGTGGCGCACGGTCGCGGCCGGTTGGGCCGCCCCGGTCGCGGCGGCGCGCAGCCGGCCGAGCGCAGCGATCGCGCTCACCCGACACCGCCCGGCACCTCGGCGCGCGGTACCGCGGACGGCAAGGCCGCGGAACCCGCCACCGTGGCCCCCGACACCTCGGACCTCGACGCCTCGGCCCCCAGTACCTCGGACCCCAGCACCTCGGACCGCAGCGCCTGGGCCCGGCGGAGCAGCTTGGCCACGTCCTCCTCGCCGGGCCGAGCGGCGCGCGTGCCGTCGGCGAGGGCCAGCGCGTCGGCGATGTCCTCGATTCCGCCCAGCGCACCGCGCACCGAGGTGCCCAGCGTGCCCACGCTGCCGCCGCCCGGACCACAACCCCGGGCCTCGTCCCGGCAGAACAGCGCGAGTTCGCACGCGGACAGACAGTCCGGAACATACGCGGCGGGCACCCGCGCAACTGCCGCGCCGACCAGTTCGCCGTCGACGTCGAAGGTCAGCGTGTCCGGCAGTTCGTCGAGCAGTTCCTCCACTCCGGACAGGCGCTCCAACCGACGCCGGGTGGTGGCCAATTCGCGTCGCACGTCGAGCACGACGGCGACCGGACGGTTGGAGAAGTCCTGTGCGCACACCAGCACGATGTCGGTGGCCACCACGTCCGGGTCCAGGCCCAGTTCGGCGGCCAGTCGGCGCAGCGCGTGCACGTAGACCGCGGCCTGGCGGGTGGCCGAGGCGAGCTTGCCCGGGTCGGCGGACCCGTCGATGATCGCGAAGGACTTGATCTCCACCACGTACAGTCGGCCGGCCACCCGGCAGGCCATCGCGTCCGGCTCCAGGTAGGCGCGCCGGCCGGCCACGTCCAGCGGCAGCAGCGGGTGGTCCAGGATCGCGCACGCGTCCGGTTCGCCGCGGGCGGCCCGGGCCAGTGCGTCGCGGGTGCGGGCCACCCGTTCCTCGCGGCTCGGCCTGCCGGTGCTCTCGTGGTCCACGTCGACCAGCGCGCCGGCGTCCGGGTTGGCCCCCAGCGTCTCGGCCAGCAGTCGGCGCAACTCGGTGCCGCCGTCCGCCTTGACCCGGGCCTCGAACACGTTGCCGCGCCCGATCGCGAAGGGCGAGCGCCCGCCGTAACGGGCCGGGAAGCCGAGCCGGTCGGCGAGCACGGTCTTCTCGATGCCGGCCGCGTCCAGCACGCCCCGGCGGGCGCAGCCGGGGTTGGCCGCGAGGGCCGCGACCGTGCGGGCGTTGTGATTGCGGGTGGGCAGTGTGCCGCGCAACTGCTCCAGCCTGCCGGCGATCGCGCCGGTGGTACCCGTCGTGCGCATGTCTCGTGTACGGCTTTCGTCGTCGAACCGTCCGGTCCCGGGTCAGTGTGGACCATGTCACCGACACGGGGAATTCAGCTCGGCTCGTCTGCTCCGGGCAGCGCGACGAACCCGGTCTCGTCGGTGGGCGCGAGTTCGCTGAACGACTCCAGCACCTCGTCGAGTTGGCGGACCGCGACCGAACTCTTGTAGGGCTCCAACTGCCTGCGGGTGCCCCGGACCCGATCCATCGCCATCGAATACCAGTGCACCCGCAACATGTCGACGGCCTGGAACAGCCGGCCGCACGCCTCGTCCACCTGGCCGGCCTGGAAGGCCGCTTCGGCCAGGTCGGCGTACATCACCGCGCGCTGTTTGTCACCGTTGGGCGGCAGGTTCTGCAGTGCGTCGTTGAGCGAGCCCTGCGCCTGGTCCATCCGGCGCGCGGTGAGTTCGGCCTTGCCGCGAAAGCCCCACAACCGCGAGGCGTCGAAGAAGTCCAGCCATGGCGGCGTGGGCGTGTTGTCCGGGTGGCACAGCAGGTCCTCGGCCCGGTCGAGCAGGTGCAGCCCGCGCTCGGGGGTGCCGCGCAGCGACTCGAATTCGGACTGCACCGCGTCGAACCACGCGAGCATCACCATCGGCGCACCGCGCGTAGCCGTCTTGCGGGCGAAGGTGAGGATGTCCTCCGCGGCGGAAGGCGCCGCGTCGAAGGCGGGGATGAACGCGGTGTGGGCGAGCACGGCGGCGGCGAGCAGGGAGTCGCCGGCCTCCTTGGCGGCGCGGTAGGCGACCAGGTAATGGTCCTGCGCGTCGTGCGGGCGGGCGAGGTCGAAGAAGGCCATCCGGCCGGCCAGCATCGCGGTCTCGGCGAGCGACGCGCCCAGGATCCTGCGAGCCCGGGCGGGACCGGGGGCGTTGAGCAGTTGGGTGCCCAGGCGCACGTGGGCGATCACCGACGGGTAGGCGATGGCGGCGGGGGCGACCCAGTACATCTGTCGGTAGGTGCGGGTGAGCATCGCGTACTGGTCCGCGCCGACCACGGTCAACTGGCCGGCCCGCGAGTGCATCGGCACCGCGAGTGGGCCCGGGTCGGGGGTGTCCCGGAGCAGTTGGCGCAGCACCGCGGGGGTGGCGATCTCCAGCGTGGCGGCCGGCGGCTCGGCGGCCGGCGCGCCGATGGCACGCAGCGGCGGGCGCACCGGCAGGCCGGGGGGGCCGTCGCCTTCCAGACGCCGGCCGCCGACCACGGTGGGGCCGGTCTCGAGGGAGTTCCGGGGGGGCGCGATCGCGGGTCCGGGCGGCGGCACCGGACCGGGTGGGGCGGCGGGTCGCGGGGGTGGCAAGGGGCCCGGTGGGGGTACCGGGCCGGAGCGCGCCGGCGGCACCTGGCGGCCGGCCGCGGGTGCGGGGTGGGTGGGCACGACCATCGCTCCGCCGACCGGACCGCCGACCGGCCCCCCGGCGGGCGGCGGCTGCCGGCGGACCCGGGCCTCGCCGTAGCCCTGCTGCTCCACGCGATCGGGCGCCCGCCCGGTTTCCCTGGCGGGCGCGGGGAACCCCGGTGGAGCGGGCGGTTGCTCGGCGGCGGGGTGCGCATCGGTGAAACCCTCGCCGTACTCGGCCAACTCGGCCTGCCAGGGCGGGGTGAACCCGAGGTCGGTCAACGGCCGATCGAACAAAGCCTGCAGAACCTGCTGATAATCCGGGGTCGGCCAGGGTGGATCCGCGCTTTCCCAGCGCCGTACCTGCCGCACACTGACGCCGAGACGAAGCCCGCATTCGAGTGCCTTCTTCTCGAAGGCATCGGCCAATTGTTGCTGGGAAACCCAGCCATGCGAGTGCCGTAGGGCCTTGAGCCGGACATTCCCGGACGAAGGACCGGCCCCCTGCCGCATGGCCATCGGCCCTCCCGGTTACGACGTGCGGTGTGCTGTGCAGGCTGTGATGCCGACGGTACCCGCCGTGAGAGGGGCCGCGGGACCTCTTTGCGGATGTCTGGAAAAGGGCGTCCTCCCCGTGTCCTCGAAGAAGTCCTATGAGGGACCTTGCGCGCCCTCGATACGCTCCCTGCGCGCCCCCGGCCGCCATCCGAGCATGTCCAAGGGTGTCGATTTTCGATCACCGCCGACCCCTGCTAATGTTTCCCACGCAACGCAAGCGCCGCTAGCTCAGTTGGTTAGAGCAGCTGACTCTTAATCAGCGGGTCCGGGGTTCGAGTCCCTGGCGGCGCACCTTGCGAAACGGCGATGGGGCCCTCGGTTCACCGAGGGCCC
>NZ_JBEXCV010000084.1:0-38911 GCF_040605455.1 Embleya sp. NPDC005575
GTGCGGGAACACCGTCGACATCGTCGGCATCCTCAACCCCACGATCGGCAACACCTGCCTCAACGTCGACGGGGACGACGACCGGCACGACGACCACCACGAGGGCCACAAGAACGCCGACTTCGGCGGCAACCACGGCTGACCCCCGAGGCGACACCCTCTTCGGACGTTCCTCCACGTCCGACACCCGAGACCCCCGCGCCTGCATCCCGCGGGGGTCTCGGCACGCCCGGCCCCACTCCGCACGGCGCGCCCTACACGCCGCACGATCCGGCAGGCGGGAGGCACGCGCGGATGCGGTTGTCGAGCCGGTCCGTGCGCCACATCGGCGCCCGACTCGGCGCCGGGGCATCGGTGACAGCGTTCGTTCGCGTTCGCGTCAAGTGCCGTCGCCAAGGCGTCTGTTCGCGTGTGCGCCGAGGCTCCGTTCTCGCCGCGCGCCGCGATGCCGCTTCGACGCGCCGGGCCGGCGCCGGCCCGGCGCTCGCCCACCAACGCGCGGGCTACGTCGCGACACGGTTGGAACGGGTGATCGCGGGCAACGAAAAGGAACCTCGAACGTCGTTGACACGTCGCCGAGTTGCCCCGGCACGGTGTGCCCGGGTGGGAATGCGGGACAGCGGGGAATCCGCCCGAGCGGGCTCGATGCCCGGCCTCGCGCACGGAACAGGGAGCGGACCATGAGCACGACACGGCCTTCGACCCACGACGCCGGATCCGTGTCCGATCGAAGGCCCCTCGGGCACGGCGCCGATCGGCCGTCACGGGCCGGCGCATTCCTCCGGCCCGACCGGACATTCCTCGGTCTGGCGTCGGCCGTGTGCGTCGTCGCGGCGTACTGCGGCCTGCGACAGGACTGGGAACTCCTGCGCGCAATCGTGGTGATCGCCGTGTTGGTGATCGGCGTCCTGTACATATGCGGCCTGTTCCGGCCGACGGTTCGGTCCGAGCGGCGGCGCTGGTCGCCCCGTACGCGATCGAGCACGCGGTCGCGGCCGGTTTCGTTCGCCGCCGTCGACGCCATGACGGGAACACGCTTCGAGGAACACGTCGCGCAGTTGTGCCGTCGTGATGCCTGCCTCGACGTCGAGGTCAGCGGTGGCGCGGGCGACTTGGGGGCGGACGTCGTGGCTCGGCTCCCCGACGGGCGCAACCTGGTGATCCAGTGCAAGCGGCTCGGCAGGACACGTGCCGTCGGCAGCCCCGATATGCAACGTTTCGTTGGAACCGCGCGGCCCGTGCACGGTGCCGACGTCGCGATACTGGTCACGAACTCCCGGTTCACGGCGCCCGCTCGTCGGCTCGCCCGGACCCAGGACATCGTGACCCTCGACCGGCGGGCACTGGGGCGGTGGATGGCGGGCACCGACCTCGCGACGATACTGCGGAGCGGAGCGGCCGCGCCGGTGGGCTCCACGCCAACCGGCGCGCCGCCGTCCGGTGTAGGCGGTCTGGGAGCATGACAGACAAGCGGTCGATCGTCGTCCCGTCGGGCCGACGGCGCAGCCTTTTTACCGGGAGCGCCAGGACCGGCGAGGTCCGCAAGGCGCCTGCGATGCGCCTCGAACACGAAAAGGCACCGCGGCCGTCGCACCACGCCCGGTCACCCGAATCCCGCGCCCCAACGCTCACCTTCCCCTTACGACGAAGACGTCGGGTCGTGCAGTTGCATCGACTGTTCGGTGACACGTTCCTCGATCGTGATGGCCTCGGCGGTCCGTCCTGCCAGCCGGTATGAGGCGGCGAGGAAACTCCATGCCGTCAGGATGTCCGGGTGTCCCGCGGCGAGGAGGCGCTCGCGCTGCTGTGCGACGCGTTCGCCGATCGTGACGGCCTCGGCGATGCGCCCGGCCAACCAGTACGAGGTGGCGAGGTTGGCCAACGTGTCGAGGGTATGCGGGTGATCCGGGCCCAGAAGACGCTCGCGTTGCTCCGCGACGCGCTCTTCGATGGTGATGGCTTCGCGGGTGCGACCGGCGAGCCGGTACGAGGTCGCCAGGTTGGCCCGCGCGGCGAGGGTCTGTGGGTGTTCCGCGCCCAGACGACAGCGGCTCTGCTCGGCGATGCGTTCGCCGATCGTGATGGCCTCCTCGGTTCGCCCCGCGACCCGATACGTTGTGGCGAGGTCGTCCCACGCGGTGAGGGTCCGGGGGTGTTCCGCGCCCAGGAGAAGTCGGCTCTGTTCGGCTACGAGTTCACCGATCGTGATGGCCTCGCTCGTAAGGCCGGCCGGCCGGTACGCGGCGGCAAGGTGGGCCCACGCGGTGAGGGTGTCGGGGTGTTCCGCACCCAGAAGACGCGTGCGCTGCTCCGCGACGCGTTCGCCGATCGTGATGGCCGCGTCCGTCCACTCCACCAGCCGGTACGCGGCGGCAAGGTGGCCCCGTGCCGTGAGGGTGTCGGGGTGTTCCGCGCCCAACAGCCGCTCGGCGTCGTCGGTTGCACGTCGCCAATGGCACACCGCGGCTGTGTTGAGTCCCATGTGGAGCAGGCTCTCGCCGGCGCGGAAGAGCACCGGATTCGCGCCGGAGTGCCACAGGTCGTCGCCCGTGGTTGTGGTGAGGACGTCGGTGTTGGCACGCAGCACGGCGGTGAGATCGGGGTGGGTGTGGTCGGCGTCCGGCCACAGATTCAGCAACGCGCTCGCGGCCGCCTGGGCGGCGTCCCGGGTGCGGATGGGAAGTTCGGTCTCGCGGGCGGCGCGGGCGGTGAGGGCGTGGAGGCGAACCGCGCGGGGGCCGGCGGCGGATTCGTCGGTGAGGAGGTTGTAGCGGTGCAGCAGCCGGATCACCGCACGCGCTTGGTCGGCGTCGACCCGGGCTGCGCCGGACGGAACTCCGGGACTGCGATGGGCGGTCAGGTAGGCGAGGACGGGAGCCGTACCCCACAGTTCCCGTGGATGACCGGCGGGATCGAGAAGGGCGGCCAGGCGGAGGGCCGGATTTGCCAGTCCTTGGGGTTCTTGGTGTCGGGCGGCGTCCAGGGCGAGTAGGAGTGTGCTGTCGACCTCGCGTCCGTAGCCTTCGGTGTCGGCATGGCGGGGCATGAGATGACCCAGCCGCGTGCGGCTGTCCCGGAAACGGGTGAGGTACTCGGCACAGGTCACGTCCTGAACGATCATGTATGCGGCCGCGTGGGC
Source organism: Embleya sp. NPDC005575 (assembly GCF_040605455.1). NCBI lineage: Bacteria > Bacillati > Actinomycetota > Actinomycetes > Kitasatosporales > Streptomycetaceae > Embleya > Embleya sp. NPDC005575. The sequence continues at coordinate 3,140 of NZ_JBEXCV010000084.1, forward strand.
CAACGCGAGGGGCAGCAGGCCCAGTTCCTCGGCGAGGCCGGCGAGGTGGGCATCGAGGAGGTGGCCGGCGCGGTCGTGGGTGAGGCGTTCGCGTAGGTAGCGGTCGGCCTCGTGCACGGTATAGCCACCGATGTCGACGACGGTACGACTACCACCCGACAGGCGCGGGTCGCGCAAACGGCTGGTTGCCAGCACCCGGCCCTTTCCGGACGGTGAGGTCGGCGGCCACCAAGGGGTGATGCCGTCGGGGTCGGTGATGTCGTCGAGAACGACGAGCCAACTCCGACGGGTGGTGGCCAGCCACGCGGTGAACGCCTTCGCGTCGGCTTCGGCGTCGTCGCCGCCTGCACCGGGCGCGTGGACCAGGTGGGCGGCCCGCGCGTACAGCGCGATCACTCGGGCCGCATCGGCAGCGTCCGCCCACACCACCAACTCGGTTCCTGCGGCGATGGCTTGGCGGGCACAGGACGCGGCGAGCTGGGTCTTGCCGACACCCCCGCCTCCCGAGAACACCTGCGTCGAGACGACGGTCGCCGGGTCGGCGTGCGCCGCGTCGACCGCTGCCCGCGGTTCGGCGCGGCTCTGGAACGCGGTGGCCGGCGCGGGTACGGCGCCCAGGCACAACGGCCACGGCACCGGCTCGCGCGCCTTGACGCTGACGTGGAGTTGGTGGGCGTGGATGCTGCCGGTGTTGGCGAGTCCACCGCCGGTGGCGCTCGCGTCGCCGCTGCCGGCGACCGACACCCCGGTCGGCGCCGCACCGCGGTGGCCGGTCGTCGCCGTTCCGCCACCACGCGCGCGGGCATCCCCCGACGCGACCACGACCGCCGCTGGGTCGCCCGGTCGGCCGGGTTCTCCTGCGGGCAGCCCCGTCCCGGCGGGGGCGGCCTTGCGGCCGCGTCGCCATCGCACCGGAACCTTCCTCCTTGTCGAGCGTACGAACTCCCAGTACACCAGGGCCGGAGGCGTCGTGTTACCCGATTCGGTCCCGCGCGCAACAGCACGGATTGCACACCGCTCCCGACAACCCCACCGAGGGAAGGCATACCTCGCCGGTGGAGGACGGCGACACCGAGGTGCCGGCACGGCTGCGCACGCACACACTCGGCCGGACCCGCACGATGTGGCACGAACAGGCCGCCAGCCTCGGTCTTGCGGCGTGCGGTACCGAAGGCGTCGGCGTGCGGCAGGGTTTTCGGGCGGTCGGACGAGCCTTCGGAAGGCACGTTGTGCGCGATTTGGCGGGCGAGACAAAATCTCACACTCGGCGGCCCTTTTCGCGGGACGGGCGGATACCGCCGTTCCCGTGTCGTATTCCTCCGCGAATGTCGGTCGGTGTGGGACGGAATGGGATTCGGGGGAAAAGGGGCCAGCCCTATGATTGTTGACTTGTTCCGGGCCGGGCGAAACGATACGGGCTCGATGTGGACGACGAAAGGTGAGTACGCGTGCGATCCCATTTGTATCGCGTGATCGGCATTGTTGGGCTTGCCCTGGGTTTGACCCTCGGTGGCATGGGGCCGGTATCCGCGGATCCGCTCGCGGCTCCGGACGGCTTCATGCAGGTGGTCGCTCATCCCGATGACGACCTGTTCTTCATGAATCCCGAACTTCTGGAGGGGATACGGGCGGGGGCGCCGTCGACGACGGTGTACCTCACGGACGGCTGGAAGCAGGACGGGTTGCATCCGCGACAGCAGGGCGCCATGGCCGCCTATGCCGCAATGGCGGAGAAATGGGGCTCCTCGTGGACCGGATCCTCGATCGCCGTGGCCGATGGGCGCGCGGAGGTGTACACGCTCGACGAGCGTGACGATATTCGGTTGGTATTTCTCAACCTGCCTGACGATGATTGCCTGATCCAGCTCCAGAACGGCGAGAGTCCGTTCTGCATCACCAATAATCCGGCTTCGACCGAAACCGGTGTCGACGACAGCTTCACCTATCACCGAGCGGATGTCGTCACCGCGATCCATCAGCTGATCCGCGAATATCGGCCGGCTTCGCTGCGGACCCTGGACGCGTTGCCGGACAATCGCTATCGAACCGACCTCGCCCTCAACGATCATCACGACCACGTCGCTTCGGCGCGATACGCGAACGAGGCGGTCGCCCGCTACAGCGCGTCGGAGAGCGCCAGGTTGTTCGTCACGTCCTACCGGGGCTACAACGTCGGGTCGGGCCCGAACAATCTGGCCGCCGACGATCTGTACAACAAGCGGGCGGCGGTCGGCGCCTACACGGATATCGCGACCGGGGCGCGAGGCGATGAACCCTGGCGCGATCCCGCTCAAGAGCGGTGGTCCAGGGGTTCGAATTGGGTCGGCCGCAATGCGGACGGCACTCTTCAGGCGTTCGCCGTGATCGGCGAGAAGGTCGTCACCTGGCGGCAGTCCACCAATGGCTCGTGGGGCCCGGCGCAGGAGATGCCGTGGCCCGGCGGTCCACTCGCTCCGGGTCTGTCCGTCGCCCCCAACTACGACGGCCGGCTGCAACTGCTCGGCCGTAGGCTCAACGACCATCACATCGTGACGATCCACCAGACCTCGGCCAACGGGAACTTCGCGGCGTCGTGGAGCGACTTCGGCAACCCGAACGACAATCTCGGCGTGGCGAACCGACCGCAGGTGGGCACCCCGATCATGGTCCGCAACGCGGACGGCATGCTCCAGATCTTCGTCAAGAACGGCGGGGGCGGCGTCAGCACCGTCTACCAGGCCGACCCGACGAACGGGTGGTGGGACCTCGATTGGAAGGACATCGGCGGCACCGGGGTCCAGGACGGGCTCAGCGCGGTCCTGAACGACGTCGGCCACATCGAACTGTTCGCCTCCACCATCGTGAACGAAGAGAGCCGGGAGGGACGTCTGGCCACGTGGTACCAGACCGACTCCAAGGGCACGTTCGCGCACAACCCCTACCTGGTCGCGAACAACGTCGCGAGCGCTCCCAGTGCGGTGGTCGGTGGCGGCGGCCCGATCCGGGTCTTCTACCGGGCGGCCGACACCGGTGACGTCGCGGTCGTGAGCCAACTGAACGTCGCCGGCGCCTGGCAACAGACGACAGGGACCCTCGGCAACACCGGCGGAACCCGCAAGCCGCTGGTCGCGTCCGGCTCGGACCGGCGGATCCTGCTGTACACGCGCAACGACGATTCGGGCATCACGCTGGACTGGCAGACCGGTTCCACCTCCGGATCCGGATTCGGCGGGTGGCAGCGAATCCCCGCCACGCTGATCGACTCGCCCGCCGTGGTGGCCCGCGCCGACGGACGGCTGGCCATGTTCCACATCGGCACCGACGGCATGTTGTACTACGCCCACCAGGACGCCGGATCCCCCACCGAGCCATTCTCCGCGTGGAGCCTCATCGGCTGAGCGGCCGTAGGCGGCAGTCACCGTCCGGGCCCGCTCGGCGCCTCGGCTTGCGATCGGCCCCGGATGGGGCGGCGAGAGTCCCCGACCCAACGATCGGGGACTCTCGCCGGTTTCCGGTCGCTCCGCCCGGCGACCGACGACCGACGACCGACGACCGGGTCTACTCGACGACGAGTTCGACCGGGATGTTGCCCCGGGTCGCGTTCGAGTACGGGCAGACCTGGTGGGTGGCCTCGATCAGCGCGCGGCCCTGCTCTGCGGACAGGTGTTCCGGCAACTCCACGCGCAGCGTCACGCTCAGGCCGAACCCGCCGTCGCCGTTGGCGTTCAGGCCGACCTCCGCCGTCACCGAGGCGTCGGCGGCATCCACGTTCCGGCGCTTCGCCACGAGTTGCATCGCACTCGCGAAGCAGGCCGCGTATCCCGCCGCGAACAGTTGCTCGGGGTTGGTCCCGACACCGTCCCCGCCGAGTTCCTTCTGCAGGCCGAGTTCGACGTCGAGTTGCCCGTCGGAGCTCACCGCCCGTCCGTCCCGTCCAGCCGAGGTCGCGATCGCGGTGTAGAGACTCATGGTCCCGCCTTCTCCGAGTAGTGATGGACGCATAGCAGTGGCGAGTGGTAGTAGACAGATCTTTCTGTCTACCGCCCACGTCATCGAATGTAGACAGATCTGTCTGGTATCGTCAAGGTGTGCGTACGACAGCCTCCGACCGCCCCCGCGAGAGTCCGGCCCGCCGCCGGGTCCTGGACACCGCGACCACGCTCTTCTACGCCCACGGCGTGCACGCCGTGGGCGTCGATCGGATCATCGCCGAAGCCGGCGTGGCGAAGGCGACGTTCTACAACCACTTTTCATCCAAGGACGAACTGGTCCACGCGTACCTCGACGAGCAGTACCGCTCGCAGCGTCGCGCGGTCGCGACGCTGCGAGCGGCTTCGGCCGACATGCCGGCGCGCGAAATCCTGCTGCGGCTTTTCGACCTGATGATCGAGATCGGCCGCGCACCCGGCTTCCGCGGGTGTCCGTTCATCAACGCCGCCGCCGAATTCCCGGACACCGCCCACCCGGTGCGCGCCGCCGTCCTCGACCACCGCACCTGGTTCCGCACGATGCTGACCGATCTGCTCACCGCCGCCGGCGACACCCGCCCCCGGGCCACCGCGGACATCCTCATGCTGCTGCGCGACGGCCTGGCCGTCGGCTGTTACCTGGACGACGCCCACACCATGCGCCACATCGTGCGCGACGCCCTGGGCCGTGTACTCGGCCCACCGGGCGACACCGCATAGACGACGCCTCCCCCAACGGCGCGAAACCGCGCACGACGTCCATTCGGCCGACGGAAACTGCGCGAACCGCCGTCGAGGAATGCCAAGCTGGGCACACACGGTCCGAATCCGGTGACCGATGGTGCAGTGCTGGGGGTCCGATGAGTGCGAATACCGATGCGGATGACTGGCTCGATCTGGCGGATGCCATCGAGCTGTTGCGAGTCCAGGTCACCGAGGCCCAGCGGCGCAGCGCCGGCGCAGACGTGCGGTTTCGACTCGGCGAGATCACCGTCGAGTTCGGGATGGAGTTGACCCGGACCAAGGGCGGCGGGGGCGGCCTGCGATTCGGGGTGGCGAGCCTGGACGGGCGAGGCGAGCGGGCGGCGAAGGCCGCGCATCACGTCACGGTTCGGCTGGACCCGCGGCGGGCGGACGGTTCGCCGGTGGACACCGGGGCCGGCGAGGCGGCGGGGTACGCGGACTCGGAGGAGTTCTGACCGCGCACGATCGCGTATCGAGGCATCGGTTCACCGGGAGCGGAGGCCGAAATGTACGGCGACGACGACGAACGGCTCCTCGCTGCGCGGCTCGACGACGTGATCGTCGGCGAGGTGGTGCGCATTCGCACGCCGGGCCGCTATCTCGGGACCGGTTTCCTGGTCGCCGGGGACACCGTGCTCACGTGCGCGCACGTGGTACACGGATGCTCGACGGAACTGTCCGTGTCGCTCGCGGGCGCACGGATCGAGGTCGAGGTGGTGCAGCAGATCCCGACCGAAACCCCCGGCGGGATCTTCCCGTTCCCCGACCTGGCCGAGCTGCGTCTGCGCACCCCCGTCGAGAGCATCGGGGTCTGGCTCGGTGAGCGGCCACCGCTGCGCGGCGACGAGGTGGCCGCCTACGGGTACAGCCGGGAGGGCCTGGAGGGCCTGCGCCTGCCGGAGACCCTCGACCTCGTGGTCGCGGGCCCCAGCGGACGGTTCACCCGGGTCAAGAGCGATCAGGTGCTGCGCGGGTTGAGCGGGTCTCCGGTGCTCGATCCGCGCACCGGCCGGGTCTGTGGCGTGCTCAAGTCGTCCCGGGACGTCGACGACGAGCGCGGCGGCTGGCTGATCCCGATCGGTGCCGTGGCCGCGCATCTGCCCGAGACGGTCCGCCGCAACGCGGACGCGCACGTGCCGGGTACCCGGTGGCGCGACATCGCGGTGCTGCTCGACGCCCGGCAGCAGCGGCTCTTCCGGTCGCACCGCGAGCGGGGCGCGGCGGGCGAACGGCCCGCGACCCCGGCCGGGTTGCTCGCCGGCGACGTGATGCCGTTCGTGGACCGTCCCGAGGTCGCCGAGCTGTACGCGTGGTGCACGAGCGAACCGGACCTGGCGTTGCGGTTGTTGCACGCGCCCGGCGGAGCCGGCAAGACCAGACTCGCGGCGCAGCTGTGTCGCCGTCTTCGGGACGAAGGCTGGAACGCCGGGTTCGTGGCGGTGGGTGCGCCCGCCAAGAAGGCATGGCAGGCCGAGCTCGTCGCCGCGCTGGCCGTGGGGATTCCGGTCCTGGTGGTCCTCGACTACGCGGAGGGCCAAGTGCCGTGCATCTCCGCGTTATTGGAGTACCTGGACAACCATCCCCCGCAACCGTCGCGACTGCGGATCCTGTTGCCGGCCCGTTCGGTCGAGCCGCTGTGGCAGGCGCTGAGCGCGGTTCGCGGGATGCCCGCCGACGCGGACGAGAAGCCGCTCACCGGCCGACTCGATCCGGGCGGGACGAACTCCCTTGCGGCCCTGGCCTTCGAGGTGTTCGCCGAACACCTCGATTGTCGGTGGTTGACCGTTCCCCACACCCTGGACGCCCGGGCGGCCACGGCGGATTCACCGCTGAGCGTGCTCGCGCTCGCACTGGACGCAGTGTTGACCATGCGACAGGGCGATACCTGGACCGAGACCGACGATCCGCTGACACGCATCTCCGAGCACGAGTTGCACGCCTGGTCGGCCCTGCTCAAGGGTCAACTCCCCGAGGGATCGGTGCTCACCGGGACGCTCGGCGCGCTTGTCTCGGAGGGGCTGCTGGTGGTTCCCACCCTGGCCCCGGGGCGGGACCCGGACGAGTTGAAGGCCCTGCTGCTCCGGGTGTGCCGGGGCGCGTTCGCGCTTACCCCCGAGCCGGACGTCTTCGCGGTGTACGCGTGCCTGCGGACGCTCTACCCCGGCGAGGACGCGGGCGTCGCTCCGATGGAGCCCGATCGCATCGGCGAGATCCTGGTGCGTCGGGTGTTCAAGTCGGAGATCAGCTCGGGCAACGTCGTCGCATATCTGGCCGCGATCCTGGATACGCCGGACCGGGCAGCGATCCACGATCGGATCGCCACCGCCGCCCGGACGATCGAGGTATTCGCCCGGGCTCGGGGTTGCACCGGGACCGGGCGGGTCGAAGGGCACCGCGCCTACCAACGGATGGATGCCGCCCTCGCCGCCGCAGCGGAGCACGACCCGGCCGTGCTGCTGCCCGCGCTCGTGGTCGGCGCTGAGGCGTTGCCGCACGCCGAGCCGCTGGGCGCCCTGATGGTGCCGGTACTGGAGACCTGCGATCCGGAGGTACTTCGCGCGGTCGAGGAGCGGCTGCCGGACTATCCCTCGGGCCTGTCCGAGGTGGCCGCGCTGACGTTCGGTCGATTGCTGGAGCCCGCGAGCGCGACGCTCACCGTGGCCGTCCAGGCGGAACAGCTGCGGCTGCTCTCGCGGTTGAGTCTTCGGCTGGGCGACCTGGATGCCCCAGGCAACGGTGAGGCCGCGCTGGATGCCGCCCGCAAGGCCGCACTGCTCGCCGCCGACCTGTATCGACGCACCGGGCGATACGCCACCGAATACGCGGCCGTGCTCAACAACCTGGCCCTGTTGCTGTACCGCAGCGGCGCGGTCACCACCGCGTTGGTGCACGGCCGGGACGCGGTCGAGCGCTATTGGAGGCTGCTTGACGAGGCTCTGACGACGGGCGACGAAGCGCTGTGTTCGTGGCGCCGGCTCGACACGGCGGCGGCATTGAGCACCCTCGTGTCGTTGCGCCTCGCCGACGGTCAGGTCTACGCCGCGGCCGACGAGGCGTCGCGCGCGGTGGCGCTGTGTATGGAGGCGCGGCCCGGAACCCGGCACGACGACACGTTCGTGACGTGCCTGGAGGTGCTGGTCGAGGCCAGGTTCCGGACCGGGGAGGGGGCCGTCACCGCGGCGACCCGGCTCGTCGAGGTGCTGCGGGTGGTGGCCGAGCGGCAGCCCGGACGGTATCTGGCCCGGCTGCCGGAGGGGTTGCACGCGCTGGCGCGCGCCCTGGTCCGAGCGAACCGGGAGCGGGAGGCGTACCTCGTCATGCGCGAGGCCGTCGCGTTGCGTACCGCGTTGCCCGCCGTGGCGTCCGGGCGGGTGATGGCGCAGCGCGACGCCCGGCAGCGCACGCTGTTGCGAGCACTTGCCCAACTTTCCGGTCGCCTCGGGGAATTCGCTTCGGAGCAGGGGATTTGGTTGGCGCGTCTGGCCGTGGAGCACGATCATGACGCGTGACCTTGCTCGCGAATCGCGTATCCGGCGGATCCCGGATGGGAAGGGTGATGGCGACATGCCGATCGACCAGGAGACGCCGGGGTCCCCGGCCCCGATACGAAGGCACAAGGCGATCGAGGTGTTCGGCAACCGCTTCGGCCGGCTCTACAACGACGACGTCCTGTCGCCGGCCGGCCGACCGGGCAAATACCTGCGCTGGCAGTGGGCGCATACCGGCGTGGTGGTGGTGGCTCGGGGACCGGCCGGCATCGCGCTCGTGCCCACCTACCGATATCCGCTGGGCGCGGCCTCGCTGGAATTTCCGCGCGGCGGCTGCGAGGTCGGCGAGAGCCCCGAGGAGGCCGCCGCACGCGAACTGCGCGAGGAGGCCGGATTGATCGCGGTGACGACCCGCGACATCGGCCTCCTGCACGCGGAGACGGGGCTGATCGAGAGTGGGGTACACGTCGTGTCGGCGACCGTCGTCGCCGGGCCGGTCGAGGCGGCCCGGCCCGAGGTGATGGAGTCGGTGGCCGAACCGGTGTGGGTGTCCCACGAGGGCATGTTGGACCTGCTGGGGCAGGGCGGAGTCACGTGTGGGGTCACGCTCGCGGCCTTCGCACTCGTGCTGGCCGCCGATCGCTCACCGACCGATCCGTCGTGACTGCGCCCCTGTCCGGGTCCTGACCCCGCCCCGGTCCGCCCGGATCAGGCCGCGAGGCGTGCTCGCGCGTCGAGGAGGGCCACCGGTTGCCGAGGCGGCTGTTCGGGGTCCTCCTCGTCGGCGCTGGTCACCACGGTCATCGACAGGCTCGTGGACGCGGTCGGTCCCTGCGCTCGGTCCGGTGCGTCCCGAACGGACAACTCCGCGCCGTACCTGGCACTTTGCGGGTCCTCGTGCAGGTCCAGAATCATCTCGTTGCGTTCCGCGCGCAGATGGGCTCCGGCGACGTCGTCGGTATGGGCGAACGTCCGGGTGAATGCCGAGTTCATCCAGGTCGCGAACTCCGTGGCTGCGGCGCCCAAAAGCGCGGTGTCGGGCGCGAGGCCGCGACGCAGTGCGCTCAACTCGCCGATCAGGGCGTTTCGCGCGGGCTGTTCGAGCGCCTCCAGGAGCACGTCCACCGGGAGCCGGGAGAGCAGGAACTCGTTCAACATGGCCGAGGGCAGGCCGGTCAGCCGTAGGACTCGGTGGCTGCGCCGCTCGGGCAGGAGGTCCGGCACGTCGCGCGGGCTCCCCAGGCCGGCGTCGAGCACCTCGGGCAGGGCCTGTCGATAGGACTCCCCCGCCCACTGGTCGACCGATGTCAGGGCGGACAGTACGTCCGCGCTTGCTCCCGGGAATCGCGCGCGGATCGCGAACAGACGGTCCCTGAGCGCCTTGTAGTCCAAGGGCCTCTGTTCCTCGGCCCAGTCCCGGACGTCGCGCAGGACCGCCCGGGCGTCCCCCGTGCGTGCCTCGACGCCGGCCTCGACGCGCAGCAGTACCCCGGTCTTGAACGCGGCCGAGACCATGACCCCGTCGTAGTCGACGGCGTGCGGGTGCGTGAGATCGTCGAGGAAGGCGGCATAGGCCGGTCCGGCCGCGTTGTCCACCCCCTTCGCGGCGAGCACGTCGCGCAGTTCGCGCAGCGTGCATCCCACTCTCCGGGCGACCCGGATGTGCCCTTGATCGAGCAACGGGGTCAGGTCGGACAGCGGAGCGGACCCGGTCGCCGCGATCGGGTCGGCCAGGGGGGTAGTGTTCTCGAACAGGCCTTCCAGTTCGACCTGTTCGGCCTCTTCGGTCGAGAGCAGGGAGCGGAAGTACTTGTTGTTGAGGCTCTGCGAGTCGCCGATCAGGAGCGTGTCGGCGAACAGGACGTGCAGGACCACCCGTGCGCGCAGATCACCGATCCGCGCGATGGGTGAAGACGCGTGCGGGTCGACATCGGACAGGTAGATCCGTTCGGCCACCGTGGATTCGTCCGGCATGGTTCGCCACCTCCGCGTGATACGGAATGTGCAGAGAGCAAACGTAGCAACGAATTCCGGCCGCCACTGAGAATTCCGATGCGATCACGCAGCGTTGCCCAAGCCGGGAGTGCGGGGCGCAGGTCACGGGAGGGTCGGTGGGGGATGTCCTCGGGCTCCGACGTGGCTCGACGGGGCGCAAGGGCGGCGTACCGTCCTTGCACCCCGTCGAAATCGTACGGCCGGCGTGTTGCCGGGTGTTGCTGCCCGAAGGCATCGGCGCACCTCGCCGTGACCCGAAGACTCGCGGCCTCCACCGCGGCCCGTGCCGCGAAGGGTCAGCGCTTCATGCCGTGTTCGATGGCCTCGATGATCCTCGGGCGGAGTTCGGCGGCGCTGATGATGGCGTCCACCGAGCCGACCTCGACCGCGCGGCGGATGCTGTGCACGCGGTCGAACTCGGCGGCCACCTCGCCGACCTTCTCGGCGCGGACGGCGGACTGCACCTCGGCGAGGCGGGCGTTCAGGACCGCTCGCTCGGCGCCCAGGGTGGTCGAGATCTGCGTCTGCAGGTCGGCCACCCGCGGGTCGGTGGCGGTGCGGTTGCCGACCTCGCCGGAGAAGACGACGGCTGCCGCCGGGGCACCGCCCAGGACCGACGCGAAGGAGCCTTCCAGGGCCAGCACGGTCATGTTCGGGTTGAGTGCCTTGGAGAAGACCACGAACGCTCCGCCGTGGTAGCGGGAGATGACGCAGAAGACGATCGGGCCGTCGAAGTTGACGATGGCTCGGCCGATCTCGGCGCCGTACTCCAGCTGCAGCTTGCGCATCGACTCCGGTGAGCCGTCGAACCCGGACAGGTTGGCCAGCACGACCAACGGCCGGTTGCCGGACGCCGCGTTGATCGCCCGCGCGGTCTTCTTCGACGATCGCGGGAAGAGGGTGCCCGCGGTGTAGGTGTCCGGGCCATCGGTGGGCGGGAATCCGCGCCGAGGTACCGCCCGGGACTCGATGCCGATCAGGCAGACGGGCCAACCGCCGATGTGCACGTCCTGGACCGCCGAGGTGTCCGCGTCGGCCATCCCCGCCCAGCGCTCCAGCACCGAGTGGTCCTGGTCGGACAGTGCGCGCATCACGGTGCGGATGTCGAACGGCTTCTTGCGGTCCGGGTTGTGCTCCGCGGAGAAGATCCGGCCGACGGTGGTGAAGTCGCTGTCGACGGCCGGATGCGGGAAGTCGCGGACGTCGCGGTCGATCGGGTCGTTCGTGTGCGCCTTGCGCGGCGTGCTCTCCCCGGGGGCGAGGTAGGTGTGGTCGTAGTGCGCCATCAGCACGTCGCGGGCGGCCGGGAGGTCGGGAGCCCAGTACTGCGCCTGCCCGTTGGGGCCCATCACCCGGTCGTAGCCGCCGATGCCGAAGTTGTCCTCGGCGGAGACACCGCCGGAGAAGTCCAGCGCCTGCTTGCCGGTGAGCACCATCGCCGAGTCGGGCGTCATCACCAGGATGCCCTTGGTGTGCATGAGCATCGTCGCCTCGGCGTTCCAGTACGGCTGCGCGCCGACGGTGATGCCCGCGACCACGATGTTGATCTCGCCGCCGTCCTGGGTGAACGTGACGATCCGCTTGAGCGCGGCCGCGACCCAGTCCATGTTCTCGGTGCCCGAGGTCATCGAGACCCGCGCGCCGGACGACAGCGCGAACCACTCCAGCGGGACGCGCATACACTCGGCCAGGTCGAGCGCGGCGATCACCCGCGAGCACTCCGGCTCGGACAACGCGCCGAGCGACTTCGTCGGGTCGCCGAGCAGCAGCACGCGGGTGACACCCTCGGGATGGCGTTCGGTGGGCGTGGACACGACGCCGGCGACGATCGCCGCGGTGTTCTTGCCCCTGGGCCGGTCCACCGGTACCAGCACGCCTGCCTCGTCGAGGTCGTGCTCGACGAAGTTGCCGTGCGCGCCGGTGAGCATGCCGGTCAGTTCGTACGGATAGACGTTGCCGCGGCGGGCCGCGCGCAGCACCTTCTGCCGGTAGTCGTCCAGCGGGCGCACCGGTTCCGTCGACGGCTCGCCGACGTGCAGGCTCGCGCCGTGACCCGGGTCGAGGGTGATGGTCGCGGCGATCTCGGTCAGTTCGCCGCTGCCGGTGCGCCGGCGGGCCACGAACTGGACCTCCTCGAGCCCGGCGCCGGCGGTGGTCGGCAGGATGCGCTGCACCAGCGCGTTGAGTTCGTCGGCGGTCAGTTCGGTCGACGGCCAGACGTACATCATGATGCGGTTGGTGTCGAAGCGCTTGTTCTGCGGTCGCTGCGCCTGGATGTTGCGAATCGCGTCCAGGCCCGCGGTGATCGCGTCCTCCACCGCCGGCAGCGCGACCAGTCGGCCGTCGGTCTCGCGCAGCGGCGTCAGGTCGCGGACCTGGCCCATCGCGATCAGCCGCTCGTCGGCCGGGTTGCTCTTGGCAACGGCCTTGAACAGGTAGATCTCCTCGTCAACCGAGGGCAGCCGGGTGAGGTCGAACTCGCGCAGCCGCTGCAGTTGCAGTCGCCGCGCGATCTGCGGGTGCAGACCGCGGATCAGCCGGTCCTCGGCGAAGCCGGCCCCGTTCGGGCGGAAGGTGAAGTGGTGGTGCATCACCGCGCCGCTGGTGCCGGCCACGGTGGTGGTGATCCGGCGCACGCCCGCCGGCAGCGGCTGTTCGGCCAGGAGCCGGCCCAGCCGCTCCGCCATCGCCTCGGCGTCCGGCTGGTCCTCCCACGTGAGGTAGAGGTCCGCGACCAAGCCGTGTTCGGCGACGTCGGCGGCGAGCACGCCGACCGCACCGATGGCATCGGGCAGCGCGGCGATGTCGACGGCGGTGGTGACCACCCGGGTCGGGCCCGCCGTACTACCGGTGTGCTCGGCGGTGACGAACCGGCAGCCCGCCTGCTCACGCACGGTGACCTCGGAGAGCCCGCGGTTGCCGTAGTAGCGGCGGGTCAACACCTCCAGCAGCGGCGCGTGGTCGCGGCCCGGCCGGCCGATCCGCTGGCCGATCAGCCGTACCAGCGGCTCGGAGCCGGCCACCATGGTCTGGATGCGCTCGGCGCGGTCCGGCGCGTCCGGGTGCTGGTCCAGGTGGCGCAGTTCGTTGCGTACCCCGGCGTAGACCTTGGCGCGGTTGCGGCGCAGCAGCGGCTGGGCGAACCAGCGGAAGACCACGCCGCGGGCGAGGTCCGACACCGCGGGGAAGCGCACCTGGGTGGCCTCGATCAGGTGTTCCAGGGTGAGTCCGGCGCGCTCGCTGAGCGATTCCAGCGGGGGTGCGCCGGCCAGCCACTGGCGCAGCAGTTCGGACACCAGGGCGACGTCGGTCGACATCCGCTGCTGGGCCAGGAAGATCCGGAAGATCGCGGCTTCCAGCTCGGGGGTGCGGTCCAGGTCGGCGACGCCGTAGTGGCCCAGAACCCGCTCGAGCTTGGTCCGGAACGCCTCGGTGAGGCCGGCGCGTTCGGGGTCCAGGCTCTGCAGGTAGCTGTGGAAGTACTCGCGGGGGCTGTGCACCGGGCTGTCCGGCTCGTCGGGTTCGCCGCCCGGCTTGTTGCGGCTCAGCTCCGACAGGTCGGCGAACACCTTGAGCAGGTCCACCTCGCCCGGCAACGGCCGGTCGCCGAGGTCGGCGCGGGCGGCCAGGTACTCGGACAACACGCGCTTGTGGTCCTGCGGGTCGACGTCGAAGCCCAAGAGCAGGCTGCGCAGGTCCTGGAGGCCGCGCTCGACCCGCGCGGCGGCGGATGCGGGAACGGCCTCGGTGGGCAGGTCGACCTCGATGCTCTCGCCGACGCCCGCGGCCTCCTCGGCGGCGCTTTCGCTGCCTTCCTCGGCAAGCGGCTCCAGGCGCATCAGCGGTGCGCCGGTCTCCACCTGGCTGCCCACCGACACCGGGCATTCGCGGACCCGGGCGCGGAACGGCGCGCGCAGCACCGTTTCCATCTTCATGCTCTCCAGCACCAGGATCGGTGCGCCCGAGGCGACCTCGTCGCCGACCGAGATCGGCGTCGCGACCACCAGCGCGGGTGCGGGAGAGCGTACGACGCCGCCCTCGTCGCGGCTGATCCGGTGGGTGACGCCGTCGACCTCGACCAGGTGGGTCGGGCCGTGCGTGGCCGACACCAGGCGGAAGCGGTGTCCGTTGACCAGGATCCGGCCGCTGTGCGTGTCGAATCGCTCGACCTCGATGTCGGCCGGGTGCGCGGCGGCGCCGCCGCCGAAGATCGCGACGCGGAAACGCTTGTCGCCCACGCGGGCGACGCTCACCCGGTAGCCGACGCCGCGAAGCTTGAGGTCCAGCGGCCGGCCGCTCTCGTGCTGTACCTGCGGGCGGCCGCCGTGCGCGGTGGAGATCAAGCGCTGCCGGCTGATCTCCTCCTCGTCCTGGTATGCCTCGATCGCGGCCGCGGCCAGGGCGATCGCGGAGTGTCGGTGGGTGACCAGGCGACCCTCGGCGCGGACACGGTCGATCCAGCCGGTGTCGGCGCTCGCGTCGATCACCTCGGGCTGGTCGAGCAGGTCGAGCACGAAGCTCTTGTTGGTGACGCCGCCCTCGATGATCACGGTGGTCTCGGCCATCGCCCGGCGCAGCCGGCCCAGCGCCTGTTCGCGGTCGCGGCCGTAGGCGATGATCTTGGCGATCATGGAGTCGAAGTCGGCCGGGATCCGGTCGCCCTCGCTGACGCCGGTGTCGACCCGGATGCCGGGGCCGGCGGGCAGCGCCAGGCGCGTGATGCGGCCGGGCGAGGGAGCGAAGTCGCGGTCCGGGTCCTCGGCGTTGAGCCGGGCCTCGATGGCGTGGCCGAGCTCGGCCGGCTGCGGGCCGGTGAGCTTGCCGCCGTTCGCCACGTGCAGTTGCAGGCGCACCAGGTCGGTGCCGGTGGTGATCTCGGTGATCGGGTGCTCGACCTGGAGTCGGGTGTTGACCTCCAGGAAGGCGAACAGCCTCTCGCCGGGGTGGTAGAGGAATTCGACGGTCGCCGCGCCGCGGTAGTCGACGGCCACCGCGAGCCGCTCGGCGGACGCCTTGAGTTCCGCGGTCTGCTCCGGGTCGAGGACCGGCGAGGCGGACTCCTCGATGATCTTCTGGTTGCGTCGTTGCACCGAGCAGTCGCGCACGCCCAGCGCCCAGGCGGTGCCCTGCCCGTCGGCGATGACCTGCACCTCGACGTGCCGGGCGCCGGTGACCAGGCGCTCCAGGAAGACCACGCCGGAGCCGAACGCGCGCAGCGCCTCCTGGCTGGTGCGCGTGTAGGCGTCGGTCAGGTCCGCGGCCGAGGCGACCATCCGGATCCCGCGCCCGCCGCCGCCCGCGGTGGCCTTGAGCATCAGCGGGTAGCCGATCTCGTCGCCGGCGCGCAGCGCGTCCTCCAGGGTGGCGACCTCACCGCGGCTCCACGGCGCGACCGGGACGCCGACCTCCTCGGCGAGCAGCTTGGCGCCGATCTTGTCGCCGAGCCTGCGCATCGCCTCCGCGCTCGGGCCCACGAAGGTGACGCCGATGCGCTCGCACAGCTCGGCGAACGCCGGGTCCTCGGCGACGAAGCCCCAGCCGACCCAGGCGGCATCGGCGCCGGTCTCCACCAGCGCGCGCTCCAGGGCGGCGTGGTCGAGGTAGGGGCGGGCCGATGCGGGGCCCAGCGGGTAGGCGATGTCGGCCTCCCGGACGAAGGTCGCGTCGCGGTCGGAGTCGGTGTAGAGGGCGACCGTCTCCACCCTCGTCCCCGTTTCCGCCGAAAGATCCCGGACGGCGTGGATGAGCCGCATTGCGGCCTCTCCACGGTTGACGATCGCGACACGACTGAACACCGGCTGAGCCTCCCAAGTACCCACGCGCAGAAGGCGACGTCCGGGTCCCGGAGCGTCGCCTGCACCTATCTATACCCTGCTTGGTTACCGCCGAGTACACCCATGTCCTGCATCGTGCATGCCGGCGCCGCTGCGTTGTAGGGTTCCTACAAAAAGCGGCGCGAGCCACACCGCACGGCCGCCCTTTCGGGCATGGTCTGCGACAACCCGGCCCGGCGGCCTTCGTCCGCACCCTCCGCGGGCCCCGGCTCACCGGCCGGCGGACGCCGACTCGATGACCACCACCCCGGCCCACTCGGGCGGCGTGTCCGGCACGTAGTCGGGATCGTCCTCGTTCCACGACCGACTCGCCTGCCGAGGAAACAGGCCGACCACCGTGCGACACGGCGGTCGCGTGCTCGGCCAGCGCGTCTGGCCGTCGGTCAGCACCACGACCACGTCCGGTCGGGGCTGCGCCCGCAGCGCCTTGGCGAAGCCCGTACGCAGATCCGTACCCCCACCGCCCACCAACGGGATCCCCTCGCTGCTGCACAGCGTATGCGCGATCGTGGCCGCCGCATCGCACGGCACCACGGTGATCAGGTCCCGACGACCACCCACGGCACGGCAGATCGCGGCGACCTCCAGGAGCGCGCTGCCCAGTTCGGCGTCGCTGACCGACCCGGAGGTGTCGATGACCACGGTGACCCGGGGCGGCTTGCGGCGCAGACTCGGGAGCACGACGCCGGGCACACCGACCGAGCGCCGGGACGGCCGGCCGTACGTGTAGTCGTCGCCCGCACCCGCACCGGACGTCGCCGAGCGCACCGCCGCCCCCAACAACTCCCGCCACGGCTGCGGCGGATGGAACGCCTCCTCGGCCCATCGCCGCCACCCCTTGGGCGCGCTCCCCGGTCGGGCCGTGATGCCCTGGGCCACCCGGAACCGCACGGCGTCGCGTTCCTGCGCACTGAGGCCGTGCGCGCCCTCAGGCCCCAGCTCCCAATCGCGTTCCAGCCCGTCGGCGCCGCTGCCGCAGTCCAGCCAGGCCAGGCCCTGGGTGTAGGGGCCGAGCCGGAATTGGCGCAGATAGTCCTCCATGAGCTCGCCCTCGGGCAGCCCCAGCATCGCCGGCTCGACGGCGCCTTCGGGCCGGATCAAGCCGTCACCGAAGGCGTCGTCGTTGATCTCGCAGTCCGCGGCGATGTTCATCCGCAACCGCTCCCCCGGGCCGACCAGCCCACGCTCGCGCGCGACCCGGTCACTGCGCCCGTGATGATCGCGCAGCAGATGCGACACCTCGTGCACCCAGACCGCGGCCAGTTCCTCCGGCGGCGTGCGGTCCACGAACGCCGGCGACACGTAGCACCGCCAGTGCCGGTCGACGGCCATCGTCGGTACGCTCCGCGACTCCACGGTGTGCAGGGCGAACAGCGCCGTCGCCAGGTAGGGGCGGGCCCGGGCGGCATACAGGCGGGCGGCGAAGAGCTTGTCGAGGTCGAGTGGCTTCGGTGCGTCCGGGGGTCTCGGTGTGTCCGCCGTCCTCGGTGCGGCCGGAGACATCGGTGTGCCCGCCGTCCTCGGCGAGTCCGTGGTCGGTGTGTCCGTGGTCGGTGTGTCCGTGGTCATCGAACCGCCTTTGCGGCGTCCGCGGCGCGGGCCGCCGCCCGATCGGCCGTTCGGTCCGCTCGGCGGGACAGGGACACCACTCCGGCAAGGCGTTCGATCGAGGCCGGGACGTCCCAGTCCTCGCGGCGCAGCGAGGCGAGCGTGGTCGCCGGGACGACCACCAGGTCCGGGGCGCCGGTCTCCGTCGCCCGGACCAGCAGCGCCCACGCCGCATCCCAGCGGGACTTCTCCGGGCGCTTGCGAACCGCGTCCACCACACCGTCGAGCACGGCTTGGCGCAGATCGCCGCGCTCGGGAAGGACGGCACCGGCCGGGTCGGCGAGCAGGTCCTCGGGGTCGGGGAGGTCCATCCGATCCAGGCCGGCCAGCAACTCCAGGCCCGGGCCGTCTCCCACCGTGCCTCTGACCAGCATGGAGAGCACCTCGCGGGAGGAACCGGCCGCGGTCGCGAAGGCGATCAGGCACAGCGCCATCTCCCAGCTGCGCGGCGACGGCCACGGTCCGCCCCGACGGCTCTCGTTGCTCGGCAGCCGGTGCACGAGTGCCGGGCGGGCGGCGAGCAGCCCACAGACGGCACGGCGGGCGAACGCCACCGCCTCCGGCAGGCCGGTCGGGTCGAGCCGCGGCAGGGTCGCCATGGGCCAGGTGCCACCGAGCCCGCGGACCACGACGTCGTGGTCGTGGGTCCATTGCAGGTGCACGAATCGGTTGGCCAGGGGGGCGCTCAGTTCCCAGCCGTCGGCCGCCGACGAACGCGGATTGGCGGCGGCCACGATCCGCACCCCGGGCGGCAACCGCAGGGCGCCGATGCGTCGTTCGAGGACGAGGCGGAGCAGGGCGGCCTGTACGGCCGGTGTCGCGGTGGAGAGTTCGTCCAGGAACAGCAGCCCCCGGCCGGCCCGTACCAGGCGCACCGCCCAGTCCGGCGGGGCCATCGGGACACCCTGTTCGGCGGGATCGTCTCCGACGATGGGCAACCCCGAGAAGTCGGACGGTTCGTGCACGCTCGCGATCACCGTGGTCAGCGGAAGGTCCAGGGCTGCGGCGAGTTGGGTCAGGGCCGCCGTCTTGCCGATGCCCGGCTCGCCCCACAGGAGTACGGGCAGGTCGGCGGCCACGGCCAGGGTCAGGGCCTCCAGTCGGGTGTCGGGGCGCGGTTCGGTGGCAGCGTCGCGCAGGAGGGCCAACAGGGCGCCGGCGACGTCGAGTTGGGGGGTGTGGTGGGGCGGGTCGGACACGAGGCGGGGCGCGGTCGTGTCGGTGGGCCGAGCGTCGGCGGTGGGTGGGCTGTACGGGGTGTATGTGGGCATGTCTTTGGTCACCTTTGGGTTTGTGGGCGTGCGGGGACGACGGCGGCGGTCGCGTGGGCGTGGGCGGACGACCCCGGATCGGCGTTGGTTTTCCGGTGTGCGTGGGTGTGCGGACTGAGATCTCGGGTCAACGCGACTTCGAGTGGCACGGGCAGGTGCGGTAGCCGCGAGGGCGGCGATGGTTCGTGTGGATTCGGCCGGCCCCGGGGTCGATCAGGCCGGCTCTGAAGAGTCCGTAGGTGACCCGGCGCAGCGCGGCCGCTTCGAGTTCGTCGCGAAGCGGGCCGCCGCGCAGCAGTGCGTCGGGGCCCAGCAGGCCCTCGACGACGGCCAGGGCACCGGCGGTGTCGCCGTGGTCCAGGCGTTCGCGGACGCCGGCGAGGCAGTTCGGACGGCGGTGCGCCTCGTCGATTACCTGTAGACAGGGAAGCGGCGTGCCGGTCAGCGCGACCAGCAGTTCCTCTCTTCGGATTTCGGCCGGGTCGTGGTCCAGCGGCGCCAGGACTCCGTCGACCAGACCGATCCGGTGGCGGGCGCCCCGGCATTCCACCGGATGCGGTTGGCCTGCCGGGTCCGGGATTCGGGACGGTGCGGCCGGCGGGTGGTCCGGTACCAGCGCCGAGGCGACCAGCGGGTGCAGCCGATCGACCTCGATCGCACCGGCGCGGAGCAGCGCCAGGTCCGGGAGCACCCAGGTCGCCGCGTCGGGCAGGATCGGCAGCCCGGCAGTGCCGCGGCCGGCCGACGCCGGCGCGATCCGCGGTGCGGGCGGCCCGAGGTCGTTGCCGTCGGCGGCCGGGTCCAGGGACAGCCGATGCCGGCCGTCGAGCCGCACGTGGACGGTGCCGTCGGACCGGCCCTCGGCCCGGAGCAGAATCCGCGCCTCGGCGGCCCAGCGGTCGACGGCGCAAAGGTGCGCGTACGGCAGCGTCCCGAGCGGATCCGGTGCCGGGGTCGGGGCCGGAGCCGAATCCGGGACGCAACGGCCGTCGGCGGGCAGCCGGTCGGCTCCCGAGCGGACGCGCAGCTCATCGGTCCTGCGCCCGTCCCACAGGTGGCGGTGCAGGTCGAGGCGGAACCGCCGGTTGGGTTGGGGGTGGGGGTACGACCGAGGAAGGGCATCGGCCCGGTCGGGCGATCCGTCCCACAGGGCGAGGCTGATCCGCTGACCGGCATCCGCCCACGCCGGCGGCGTCCTGGCCACCAGGTACACCGGATCCCGGCCGGCACGGCCGTCGTCGTCCTCGCCGTCGTACCGCGCCAGGGCAAGGGTCAGCCCCGGCCTCAGCAGCCCGTCGGGGGCGATCCTCGGCATGTGCCAACGCAGCAGATCGGGAGCCAAGTGGCGCAGATCGTCCCGGACTCGGGCTGCGAGGTCCCGGCCGTGCGTGCGTGCCACGGAACGTGGATGCACGTCGACGTCGATACCCGCGGCGGCACACGCCCCCGCCCAGTCGCCGACGCGGCGGCGAGCGGTCGCAGTTTCGATCATGGAGGGCGGCACGGCGAACTCGCGCACGCGCAGCCAAAAGGAATGCCGGGAATCCCTGTTCGCGATCCGAGTGAGCATCAGCACTCACCTTGCGCGGACGGGACCCCCATTTCGTGAACAGAAGGAGTGATCATCGCCGAGGAGCCTACCTCCCGTGACCCCGTTGCGCCAGGTGCCGCTCCGGAGGGAGCATCGACCGGGCCCTGGAAGTGACCTGCGGAGACGGCTGGTTGGCCGTGACGCCGGCGGGGTCACCGGGCGATCGGGCAACCCGGTACCACGGCAGCGGTCGGGGCGGTCGATGGAGCCGGCCGCGCGGAGAAGGCTCGCAGGCTCGGGCAGCCGGCGCCGGATTCGCGCGCGACCCAATACCACAGGTCCGGTCCGGCGCGGACGGGCCGACATCGGGGCGACTTCGTTTCGAAGTGGGTATTTTCGGGATTTCCACCCGGCGGACTTTCGGATACTTCAAACTCGACAGCACGGGGGCGATCCGGTTGATGCACGGCCGGCCGAGGCCACGCTCGCGATCGGCGCATGGCGAGTGGACAGGGCGAGTTCCGGAAACCGTCGGACCCCGGTATGGGAAGCAGCTTCGTATCCTCCCGGTTCCGGGAGGGAGTTTGCGGGTGCGCGTTCGCGTCCCGAGGATCGGAGTGCCCGATGTCGGAACTGATGACCGCAGCGGCTCAGATCGTCCCCTACGTCACCGCCGCGGCGGCCACGATGGGAATGCAGGTGCTCGCGTCGACTCAGGACCAGCTGGCCGACGGTGCCGTCCACCGTGGTCGGGCTTTCCTGGGCCGGCTCCTACCGAGACGCGACGATGCCCCGGAGCGGGCCGCGAGCGATGTCGAGCCGGCGACTCGAGCCATCGCGAGCCTGACCGCGAGCGACCGGGAGGCCTTGGAACTCGCCATCGGTACCTGGCTCGACGCCCGTGACCTCAGTGCCTCGGCCCTGACCCGGTGCATCGAGCAGGCCGCGCGTTCGATGTCCGGTCGGGGCGGCGGCGCGCACGCCTACGGCCCCGGCGCGATCGCGATCGAGCGGGTGATGGGCGACGTCCACGGCGGATACCGACCGGGACCGGTCCAGGGCACGTGAGCGCGACACCCGACGCCGACGACACCCCGGATCGGTTATCGGCCGACTCCCGGGGCCGCGGAGCGATCGCCATCGCCCAGGTGGTGGGCAACATCATCGTCAGCATCTTCGCCGATGGCGCCAAAAAGTGGAGCCTGCCGCCCTTTTACGTGGTCATCGCGCTGGTGGCCGTTGCCCTGCTCCGGAATCCGGGAGGCCCGCAGGACCAGTTCTCGTGGACCTATGCGCTGATGGGCGCCGCCGTCCTGGCGACCGGGTTGCGCGCGTTGGCGATCGTGGGGTCGGAGCGGGGGCGCGTGTTGATCACCGTGGTCTCCTTCACTTGCGTGGTGGCCGCCCTCGTGTGGACGGAGTACCTGCGCTCTCACGGCGAGGTCGACGTCACCGGCCGGGTCGCGATCTCACCCTCGGGCCCGGTATCGGACGGCGGTCGAATCGACGTCGTGATCGACGGGGCGCCACGCCGTAGCCATCTGCGGCTGACCCTCGCGGTCGAAGACGCCGACCCTCGAACCCAGTCCTGCGTACCGGAGACGACGCTCGGCTTGATCCTCACCGGCCGAGGGCGCCCCGTCGTGGTGGAGCAGGTCACCGGAGGTAGCGCCGTCGATCTTCCGCTCGGCGGATTCCGCAGCGTCGTCAGCGCCACGGTGACGGTGCATGCCGACAAGGGCTGTGTCATGAACGTGTCCGTGGCGACTGCGGTCCTGCACGACTGAGGGAGACAAACGAAACCGATGAACGGGACGACCCTTCGACGCCGGGCCGCGTGCCTGCTGCTCACCGCACTGATTCTCGTCGGTTGTACAGCCGGTCCCTCCGACCCGCTGTTCCTCGGCAAGTCCACGATCTCGGTGGGCATGCACAACGATCTTCCCGGTGTCTCCCTGCTCGACAGCTACCGTCGATCCGGCACCGACTATCTGCTCGAGCAGATGATCGAGAAGGAGTTGGGCATCAAGTCGATCAGCCCCACGGAGGTATCCTCCGCCGACCGGATTCCGAAGCTGGTCGCCGGCAAGGTCGACATGGTGGTCGGGTCCTTCTCCATCACCGCCGAGCGCATGAAGGACATCGACTTCGTCGGCCCGTACCTCACCACCCGCCAGGGATTCCTGGTCGGCCCGGACGGCGCGAACGTCAGGTTCATGTCGGACCTCAACGGCAAACGCGTGTGCGCGTGGGAGGGAACCACGTCCGAAGACGCTCTGGACCAGTTGAGGAGCGCCAACATCGACGTACTGACCGTGGCCGACGCGAAGGGGTGCGTCGAAGCGCTGAAGGGCGGTCAGGTATCGGCGATCTCGACGGATCAGACCATTCTGTACGGCCTCGCGAACCTGAACACCGCCGCCGGATTTCGCGTGGTCCCCGACCTGACCATCGGGGCACCGCAGCATTACGGCATCGGACTCCCGAAGGGTCACCGCAGCGACTGCCGACGCCTGAAGGCGATCGTCAAGCGCTACGTGGAAAGCAGTACCTGGATCGCGGACGTCCAGATCTCGCTGCCCCAGATACCGGCACAGGACCCGGGCTGGATCAATCACTACAAGCCGAACTCCGCAGCCATCGACGCGCGTTCGTGCCGCGACACGGCAAGCGCGTAACCACCGTCGGGAGACGCGGTCGACGACGCCGGTCGGTCGTGGGCGATGTCAGTGGACGACGCTCGGGCCGGGCGGAAGCACCGCGCCCGGGCGCCCCGCCCCGCCGGCGCGCGGTGCCCGCCTCGTCCAACGCCTCAGCGAAGCCCGCGACCCGGCGACCGGCTGCCGAGCGGGTGGCGAAACGGGGCGGAGTGGCGGGGCGGGGCAGCGTTGCAGCAGCCCTTCAGGGGAGTCGGGGTGGGCGTAGAACATCGCTTCTTCGTCGCTCGTCACCCGGAACCCTGCCCGACCGGCCGCCCCGCCGCCACGGTATGAACGCCCGGCCCCCGCCAACATCATTTGAGGTCGGCACGGGCATCGCGCATGTGCCCCTTCAGCAACGCCAGGAACTCCGCGAGGTCACAGAAGGCAGCCCTGATGCCGTCCTCGTCCACGTCGTAGACGCGGCCCAGGAGCGATCCGCCGCCCATCATGTAGACCCGTCCGTCGGTTGTCATCGCGATCAGGTCACCGCCGCCGTTCGTACCGAAGACGACGATGTCGTCTTCGATGGCCCCGACGACCTTGGTGGGGTGCACATCGCCGGCACCCTGGACCAGGGACTCGACGGAGGCGACGAAGAACCCGTAGTGGACATCGGGGAGGCTGACCTCGCCCACGACGCCGTAGAAGTCCGCCAACGGCGCGGGCAAGAGGCCGCCGGCGTGCACGGCGGCCCGGCGCGCTCGGTCGTCGGCCAAGGTGACGTAGTTGTCGCCGGGCTCGAATCCGTGCGTCGACTCGAAATCACGCGTGAACTCGGCAGCGAGCTGCACCATCTCCGCAGCCCATCCGTTCATTGCTTCTCCCAGGAGTAGGCCCCGGCACAGGACTGTACGGAGCCGTGCGGACAAGCTGTGTCAGAGGGTACGTCGGGCGCCCCCGGGTGAACCTCCCGCTGCTGATGGCCAAGTTCCGGGACCGGATGGCCGACTGGTTCCGGGAGTGACTCGTGGCCCCATCCGAGGAACTTGGGTTCCAAAGGTGGTCGCAACACCTGACCCTGCGGGGTGTTGCGATGGCCGAGCCGCGTCGAACATCGAAGAAGCGCGGACCTGCTCCGTTGGCGGACAAGCGAGGGCGAACGACCTGCACGGGCCCCGAGCAGCGGCCACACTCGGCCGCGAGGAAAGCCCGTGGTGGGGCCAAAACTCGTCCGTGAAGCCACTTCGGGTTCGGCCGCGCGTACACGCTCGGCACCGGCACTACGCATCGCATGCCGGCGACGAGGCGACCAGCCCGCCGCCCCACGTCTGCGCGAGCGCGATCGACGCCTGGTGCAACACGAACACGACGCAGGCCCACCCGATACGGCCGCGTAGCGGACGAGCAACCCGGCGCGGAGCGAACGGGCACCACCGCCCCGGTCAGTGCGCGCCCGGCCTCACATCGACCATCGCAGAGCCGTGTCGTAGTCGGCCGTGGCAAGCACCCGGTGGCGGAGGCGTTCGTGCAGCGTGTTGCGCAGGGCGAGTACGCGTGGGGCCGTGGAGCCGGGGAGGAGTGGGCCCCGGTACTGGTCGAGGAGGGTGTCGATCGGGGTGGTGGGGATGGACAGCGCTCGGTCGAGGTCGAGGAAGTCGGCTTCGACATCGCCGGTCAGGCGGTAGGGGTCGGAGGCCAGGCGGTGGCCCAGGATCGGGCGTAGCCGGGCGAGTTCGGCACGGATGGTGGCCGGGCGGCCGGCCGGCCCGTGGACCGCCTCGGTGATCGCCCTGGCCGTCATGCCTCCCGGTTCGCTCAGCAGGGCGATGACGATCTCCGCGTGGCGCGGGGTGAGTTCGTGGGTGGCGCCGGCGATTTCCAGGCGGGCCCGACGCAGGCCCAGCGCGCGCAAGCGCAGCGGTGCGGTGGTCAGGGCGCCGGCTGTGGAGTCCTCGGCGATCAGGAGGAACAGGCCGCCTGCGGCGAGGCGTTCGACCAGGACCGGCTGTCCGTCGGGGAGCAGCAGTCGGCCCTCGGACGGCGGGCCGGGCAGGTGGCGCGGGAGCCAGCCGGGTGGATCCGAGCGCACGATGCGCCCCTGGGGGTCGGCGATCGCACTTCGGGTGCCGAGGCGGCGGGCGATCCGCTCCGTGTAGCGGCTGCTCACCCGGGCCTCCTCGCGCAGCCGGATCGTCTCCAGTTCCGACTGGGCCAGCCGACGGGCGGTGTCCAGGAGTGGTATCGCCAGGGGTTGCCAGTGCCGCTCGGGGCAGGTGAAGTCGAGGATGCCCAGCAGTTCGCCGCCGGCCGGGTCGTGGATGGGGGTGGCGGTGCAGGTGTACGCGGTGGCCGCGGACAGGAAGTGCTCGGCGCCGAACACCTGGAACGGACGACCGGTTGCGAGCGTCGTGCCGACCCCGCTCGTGCCCGCCGCGTCCTCGCTCCACAGCGCTCCGGGCAGCAGATGCACGCGTTCGGCCGAGCGCAGCGTGGCCGAGTCGCCTTGGACCCAGAGCAGATGTCCTCGGGCGTCGCTGAGAAACAGGAGCCGGCCCGGGTCTGCGGTGAGGCCGCCCAGCGAGCGGCGCAACAGCGGCCAGATCGGGCTCAGCGGGTGTTCCTCGCGGTGTCGGATCAGTTCGTCGTCGTCGAGGGTGACCGGCGGGAGATAGGAGTCCGGCGGCAGGCCGTGTCGCCGCGCGCGTGACCAGGAGGCCCGGATCGGGTCTCGTACGTCCCGCGCCGATCCACCGCCCAGGGCCCGATCGCGCGCCTTCGGTAGCGCCATATGACCATCATGCCGGCGCGGCACGAACTCCTTCGGCCCGGATGTGTAAGCGGAATCCACAACGTCGGTGCAGATCGGCCGGCCGAGGCGGTCCGCGTCAGCCCCGCGCGGGACGCATCGCCCGAATCGGCGGTACCGCGCCACACCTCCATCCGGCCGAGGCAGTCGGCTTCCGACCCATACCCCACGCACCGGCCGAATCCGCGATGATGCCCGCTCCATCTCGCCCGGCCGCCGCCCGGCGCAGCCCACGCACCGGGCGGGTATGCGGAATGTGCAACGTCGTTGCAACCCCCCGTCGGCGTCTGGTGGAAGGAGTGTGCGCTCGCACAGACTGCGTGGCGCGGGTCGGCGACTCGGCGGCCGAGATCGAAGGAGAGACGGTGCCCTATCTGGAGTTGTCCGATGCCGTTCCGTTGTACTACGAGGAGCACGGTGCGGGCCGGCCGGTGTTGTTGCTGCACGGCTGGACGATGAACAGCACCTTCTGGGCGGGCAATGTCGCCGCTCTGGCGGCGGAGAATCGGGTGATCCTTGCCGACTTTCGCGGGCACGGGCGTTCGGGTAAGACGCCCGAGGGGCATTCGTTGGCCCAATACGCCCGTGATGTCCACGAGTTGGTCCGGGCGTTGGATCTGTCCGAGCTGACGGTGGTGGGCTGGTCCATGGGGACTTCGGTACTGCTGTCGTATGTGCGGCAGTTCGGCTGTGACGGGCTGCGCGGCGCGGTGTTCGTCGATCAGTCTCCGTGTTTCCTGGATGCTCCGGGCTGGGATTTCCCGTTGCAGGGTGGCTACTCGGCCTCCGATCTCGCGGTGTTCGCGCAGACGGTTCGGCACGCCCGGCCGCTTGCGATCAAGCCGTTCATCCAGGCGTGTTTCGCCGAGCCGCCGGGGGCGGAGGCGGTGGACGCGGCCTATGCGGAGACGACCCAGACGCACACCTCCTCCGCGCTGGATGTGTGGATGGACATGGCGCATTCGGACTGGCGGGCGGTGCTGCCCGAGGTGAGTGTGCCGACGCTGCTCGTCTACGGCGAGCGCAGTCGGATCTTCCCCGGGGACCTGGCCGGTTGGCTGGCCGGGGTTTTGCCCGACGCGCGAGTGGCGAAGTTCTCTGCGAGCGGGCATGTGCCCTTCGTTGAGGAACGCGAGCAATTCGACGCCGTCGTCATGGATTTCCTCCGCCGCTGACCTTCCGGGTGGCGATGCGGAGGAAGATGCGGACCGCCCGGCGGGTATCCCCGCCTCGCCCGATTCGGGCGGCCCGCGGCCCGCGATTCGCGCGTCGACAGTCGGGAAGGCCGATGATTGTGATGCCTGACCAGACACCGGGTGGCAGGCCTTACGGCGGCTGCCCGGCGGACGCACGAGCGGCGGTCGTACGGAGATCGGATACGCGGACGTCAGGCACACGGGGGCCGGACGTACGGGGACCGGGCGTACGACCGCCGGCGCGGGTGCCTGCGGCCAGGGCGCCGGCGGAGTCGACTCAGCCGGCGCGGGTGCCCTGGTCTCGGTTGTCCGGGTTACGCAGCGATCTGCCGCATCCCGCGCGGATGTACGACCACTACCTCAACGGCAAGAACAGCCTCGCGATCGATCGCGGCGCAGCGGCGGATGTGCTCGCTCTGGCGCCGGAGGTCCGCGGCATGGCCTTCGCGAATCGGGCGTTCCTGCGGCGTGCGGTGTCGTTCGCGGCCGGGTGCGGGATCCGGCAGTTCCTGGACGTCGGGGTGGGTCTGCCGGCGGCCGGCGACACCTACGAGTGCGCGGTGCTCGCGACCGAGGAGGCACGGGCGGTGTACGTCGACAACGATCCGCTGGTGCTCGCGCACGCCCGCGCGTTGTCCGCCCGGCCCGGTCGGGTGCACGTGGTGGAAGGTGATCTTCGTGATCCCGGGGCGCTGTTGGAACGGGCGGCCGGGCGGTCCGGGTTGGACTTCCGGCGGCCGGTGGCGGTGGTGCTGACCGCGGTGTTGCACTACCTGTCGGATGCGGACGACCCGCGGTCCGTGGTGGGCGAGTTGATGGCGGCCACGGTGCCCGGCAGTGCGCTGGTGCTCTCGCATGTCGCCGCCGATCTGCGTCCGGAGGCCGCCCGGGCCACGGCCGAGACGTATCGGCATTCGGCGGCCCCGCTGTTTCCGCGCGCCCTGCGGGACGTACGCGCCTTCTTCGCCGGACTGAGCCTCGTCGATCCCGGAGTGGTCCCGATCTCGTCCTGGCGAGCGGACCGTCTGCCGCGCCCGCATGCGGACCGCCAGTGGATGTACGCGGGGGTCGGCCGCAAGTCGACGGCGGGCCTGCACGGGTCCTGACCTGGGCAGATCAGGACCCGCCGGCGAACCCGATCAGCTCGACGACGCCGTACCGCCGTTGGTGGCCGTACCGGGCCGGGCAATCGGCGGACTCGGGATGGGCATCGCGTCGACCCGGGCGCGGTGGAGCCGCCTTCGACGGCGCCACCGCGCAGCAGCATGCGTGAACACGCCTGCTCGCTCACCCACGACGAGGGCCCGCATCCCGCCGCTACTGCCCCTTGGTCCTGCGACGTCGTCGTCCGCCGGCAGCACCGCGGGCCGCCTCGCCTCGTCCGCCGCCTCCCGTGCCCGACCCCCGTCGGTCGGGGACGAGGGTAGGGGAGGTACGAAGACCCCGTGACCGGCGAGCAGCGCGAGGTCGGCGTCGCCCATCGCCGCGACCACGCCCAGGATCGGGATGCCCAGGATCACGTTGCGGGCGCCGGAGAAGGCCGGTACTTCTCCGTAAGGATCCATGACGACCGGCCGAAACGCGTGTGGCCGTGTCGTGTGCCGATTTCGGGAATCCGTCGCGGGCTTCGGGAATCCGTCGTCGGTATCCTCGATCGGATCCGACGCGATCGGATTCGATCCGTCCGCCCTCCCGGTCGAGGGCGCCCGGCCTTGATGGGGCGGCGTTTTTCGGGATTCTCTTCGCTTCCGGCCGTCATCCTCATCAGCGTGCTCGGGGGATGTCAACCGGCAAATCGGCGGCGGCAGTTCGCGGATTCGGCGCCGCTCGTTCAACTGCGGCGGCGCCACGGTTGAACACGGTCGGGCCCTGCTCGCAGGCATCGTCCCAGGTGGTCGCGTTGAGCCCGGTGGTCGCCCGATGACATGGTGGACCTCGGCGAGCCCGCCGGTTCGACGCCCGCTACGGTCGGGACGCGTACCCTCGGGCCGGCGCGGCCCGGGAGCGGCATCTCGTTCCCGACGGCGAATGGAACCCATCGACCATGCCTTACCTGCACGCCAATGGCATCCGTCTTTCCTACGAGCGCTCCGGTCGAGGGGAAAGCGTTCTTCTCATCATGGGGTCGGGCGCCGCGGGTCGCGTCTGGACCATGCATCAAACGCCCGCGCTGCATCGCGCGGGATTCGAGACGATCGTCTTCGACAATCGGGGAATCGCACCCTCGGATGTGCCGCCGGGGAAATACTCGTTCGCGGACATGGTGGCCGATACCAAGGGCCTGATCGACGCTTTGGATCTGGCTCCTTGTCGCCTCGTCGGGCTTTCCCTCGGGGCCCTGATCGCGCAGGAACTCGCCGTGCGCCACCCGGAGTCGGTGCACAGTGCGGTGCTCATCGCCACCCGGGCCCGCTCGGACGCCTTCCGGCGCGCGCAGACCCTCGCGGATCGGTCGGTGGCCCAGGACGGTGTGCGCCTGCCGCCCGCCTACCGCGCGTTGGACACGGCGATGCTCATGTTGTCGCCGACCACCTTGAACAACGATGCCGCGGCCGCGATGTGGCTGGAGGTTTTCGAGCTGGCCGGCGACGCGGACGCCTCGGCCGGCCAGGCGTGGGTGGATTTGGACGTGGATCGGCGTGCGGAGTTGGGCCGGATCGACGTGCCGTGTCGGGTCGTGGCTTTCGCCGACGACGTGATCGCTCCCGTGCATCTGGCCGCCGAGGTGGCCGAAGCCATCCCGAACTGCGACCTCGTCACGATCCCCGACGCGGGCCATCTGGGCCACCTGGAACGTCCCGAGGAGGTCAACTCGGTCATCGTCGAGTTCCTCGAAAAGCACCGAGAGGAAGTGCCGTGAGCATGGCTGGTCACCCGCGAACTGGAGAGCGGCACCCACCGACTCGTCTGGAACCAGAGCGTGACGCGCGCACGCCGGCTCGCGGTCAAGCTCGCCGTGATCACCGTCGCCACGCTGGTCGTCACCGGCCTCTTCAGCGCCCTGCCGACCTGGGCGGCCCGCCCCTACGACCGGCTCCAGGGCACCCGATTCACCCCACTGGTCTTCGACGCGCGCAACCTCGTGCCGCTGGGCTACGCCGTCTTCGCGTTCGCCCTGGGCACCACCATCGGTCTGCTGATCCGACGCACGCTGCCGGCCATGGCCGTCACGCTCGTGCTCTTCGCCGTCGTCCAGGTGGTGATGCCGTACGTGCGGCCCCACCTGCTCCCGGCCAAGCAGACCGCGGTCGCGGTGAACGGAACCACGCTCCCCCGCGCCGGCAGCTTCATCCTGGACGGCGACGCAGGCGGACCGGACGAACGGGTCTCCACCGGCGCGACGCTGCGCATCGAGGACTACCGCATGCCCGGCGCCTGGGTACTGACCGGATCCACCAAGATCCGCGCCACCGACGGCAAGCCCGTCACCACCGGCCCCGCGGTGCAGAACTGCCTGGAGCCCGCGCAGTCCGGGTTTGGCCGAGTCCGGCGCGTGCCTGGCCGCGCAGAACCTGCACTTCGACGTGAAGTACCAGCCCGCCGGCCGGTACTGGACGTTCCAGTGGGCCGAGACCGCGATCTTCCTCGGCGGGGCCCTGCTGCTCGCGGGTTTCTCGCTCTGGCGCATCCCCCGCAACCTCACCTGAGCCGGCGGGCGGTCGGTCCCGAGCGGCCACCGTCCGGCCCCGCACCGCCCGGAGACGGGATCGGCCGACCGCGTACCCACGCGGTCGGCCCGATCGCACGTGCGGGTCCGCGCCGGTTCTCAGGCCTGCTGCGAAGGCGAAGGCCGAGACGGTGCCGAGCCGGCGCACCGCGACGTCACCAGCGCCATTCCTGCCGCCCGAACAGGTGCCCGGCCTTGATCCCGTGATCGGCACACCAGGTCAGGAACTCCTGGACCTGCTTGAGCTGGTACGTGTCCTCGTTGTTATACGGGCACTCTTTCGAGGGACTCCGCGCCGGGTTTCCCGTGACTAGGCTTCTCGTCGGTTCCATGATGCAAATGCAGGTGGCTTTGCACGACGGTGGTCGCGTCCGTGATCGCGCCGTGCGGGTCACGAGCGGGCGGGAGCGGAAAGGGTGATGAGGATGCGTGCCGGCAACGGGGATCCGGCGGACTCGTTCGGGTCCGTGACGTGGGTGAAGAGCAGTGCAAGCACGGCCGAGGGCAACTGCGTGGAACTGGCCGCGCTGCCCGGCGGGGGGATCGCGGTCCGCAATTCCCGGTTCGCGCGAGGGCCGGCCCTGGTCTACTCGCGAGCGGAGCTCGCCGCGTTCGTGGCGGGCGCCAAGAGCGGCGAGTTCGACTCCTTGATCGACTGACCTCGGCGGTTCGACCGGATTTCGACCGGCCGGATCGACGGACACGCGAGTTCCGACTCGGAATAATGGCGCGCGTCGACACGCCCATTCCTGGAGCCCGCATGTCCGCCGACCGCCCGGCCCGCGCCCCGTCGATGGCACCCGTGGTGTCCCTGACCCAGCAAAGCAGTCCGGCCGCCGCTGTGAAGGTCCTGGGCGCCACGCTGCGCAAGTTGCGCCTGGACAACGGCAGGGGACTCAAGGACGCCGCCGAGGCGATTCGGGCGTCGATGTCCAAGATCAGCAGATTGGAGCGGGGGGAGAGCCCGCCGCGTGCCCGGGACGTCTTCGATCTGGTCCGCTTCTACGGCGTCCACGACGAAGAATCCCTTTCCGAGATAGAGGAGTTGCTGAAGAAGGCGCTGGAGCGCGCGTGGTGGAGCCACTACAGCGACGTGATGCCGGGCTGGTTGGCCCGGTTGATCGGCATGGAGGACGCGGCGACCAAGATCGACACGTACGAGGTGCATGTCGTTCCGGGCCTGTTGCAGGTGCCCGCGTACACCCGTGCGATCGTGCGGACC
Source organism: Embleya sp. NPDC005575 (assembly GCF_040605455.1). NCBI lineage: Bacteria > Bacillati > Actinomycetota > Actinomycetes > Kitasatosporales > Streptomycetaceae > Embleya > Embleya sp. NPDC005575. The sequence continues at coordinate 35,091 of NZ_JBEXCV010000084.1, forward strand.
GGACTGCCCCGCGCGGCCGACGAGGAGGTCGAGCGGCGGATCGAACTACGGCGTCAACGGCAGGCGTTGCTCGCCGACGAGCGCCGCCCGGACCTGACCGCACTGTTGGACGAAGGCATTTTGCGGCGGCCGGTCGGCGGTCCGGAGGTGATGGCCGAGCAGATGCGGCATCTGTTGGCGGAGTCGGCCCGGGACCGGATCAACATCCGCGTCGTGCGCTTCGACCGGGCGGCCAGCATCACCCCGCCGTCGCCGATGACATACCTGCGCTTCGCCTCGGGTGGGCCGAGCGAGATGATCTACCTGGAACAGGCCAACAGCGCCACGTACTTGAGCAGGCGCGCGGACATCGACGCCTACCGGGAGATCCTGCTGCGGCTCTGGGCCGTGGCCGAGGACCGCCTGTCCAGCCAACGGATGTTGCGCGACGCCGAGCAGCACTTCGCAGCCGCCGGGCCGGGTCCCGCCGGTGGTCGGACCCCGCCCGAATAGGCGGTCCACCCGCCGCGGCGGGCCCGGTCAGGGAATCCGGGCCAGGCCGCCGTACTCGATCCACTCGTCGGTCTCCTGCCTCGCGGTGACATGCGAGTCGGGCCGCCACGTGGAGACCTCGACCAGCCCCGGCTCCAGGATGGTCAGCCCATCGAAGTAGTGGTCCACCTGGGCGGGTTCACGCACCCGGCCCCAGTTGTTCCCGGTCGCCTCGGCCATGAAGTCGCTGACCCCGTCCCGAATCGCCGGATCGTCGCTGACCAGCTGGCAGATCACCATGAAGCTGCCCGAGGGCAGCCGCTCGGCGACCCGACGGATCATCGCGGCGGGCTCGGCCGATTCGGGCAGGCAGTGCAAGACCGACACGAACAGCGCGGCGACCGGTTCCTCGAGACGAATCAGCCGTTTGACGTCGGGGTGCTCGAAGATGCCCTCGGTGTCGGTCATGTTCGCCTGGATCACCGCGGTGTTGTCGTTCTCCTCCAGCAACATCCGGCCGTGCGCCAACACGATGGGGTCGTTGTCGACGTAGACCACCCGAGCCGTGGGGTCCACGCCCTGGGCCACCTGGTGCACGTTCTCCCGGGTCGGCAGGCCGGATCCGTGGTCCAGGAACTGCCGTATCCCGTATTCGGCGGCCAGCACCCGTACCACTCGTTGCAGGAACGCCCGGTTGTTGCGCGCGAGTTCGCGAGTGCTCGGCACGATCTTGAGCAGTTCCTCGCAGGCCGACCGATCGGCGGGATAGTTGTCCGTGCCGCCGAGGTACCAGTCGTACATCCGGGCCGCGCTGGGTGTGTCCACGTCGATCTCGAAAACGTGTTTCTCCCCGTGCCCCATTCCGCCCCCTCGTTTTTCCCGCCCGCCGGTGCACCGCGGCCATCCCGGCGCCCACGGGCCATGCTAGGTCCGCGGGTCGTCCGAGGGCAGGTACTCGTTCGAGAAGCACCCCCCGCGCGTTCGCGGCGTGAAACGGTGGGAGCGAGGGAGACGGCGACGGGGAAGGAAGGGGCCGCGCCGGAGCGTTCGCGCGACCCGTGTCGTCATCGATCGCGAGGCCCGGGCCCGGGGGCACCGTCGGGGCCGCGTTCGAGGGCCTTGACCACGTCGGTGGGCAGGCTGCGTTCGGCCAGCACCAGGTGCGCCGCCACCTCGGGCGGATCGGTGCCCATCAGATCGGCGGTCGCGGTGAGCGTCATGCCCAGCCGATAGTGCAGCATCACCGCGTCCGCCTGCGGCCACGGCAGTGCGTCGTGCAGGGAGTTCGGCGCGGGCCCGGGCGAGCGGGTGACCGCGCGGCCCAGGATGCGCCAGGCACCGGCGGTCGGGTTCGGCCCGCGCAGGATGTCCGCCCAGTTCGTGGCCAGTTCCGCGACCGCCGACTGCACGGCCCGCTCGCCGCGGACCGGATCGCCCACCCGCAGGTGGGCGTACTGCGCCCAGCGCGCCCGGTGCAGCAGGCAGAACGCGGCGAAGTCGAGCGGAGCACGGGACCGCCCGACGAGCGCGACGCCGACGATGCCGGGTCGGCCCGGAGCCGCGTCACGGGACATCGGCACCGCCGCCATGGGCCGGGGAATCCGGGTCGAGGTCGCCGCGCCGGGCGCGCGAGCCCGGGTCGGCACCGCCGGAGCGCGCGTGCACCCCCGGGCCGGGTGCGCCGAGCGCGGCGAACAAGAGTCCGCCGGCCGGGAATCCGGCGTCGCCCAGGCGGGTCAGCACGCCGTAGTGCACATGGGTCCACAACCTGCGCACCACGTCCGGATCTGCGCCCAGGCGCTCGACCAGGATCTCGGCGCCGACCCGATCGGGGATCAGTTCGCCGGCCAGGATCCGCGCCGGCGTGTCGGCGGTCAGCGGAGCCGTGCCCAGCGACTGCGGCGCGGGTCGACCGGCGGCCAACCACAACCCGCGCAACATCGCCGCCAACAGCTGTACCAGGTCCCGCAGTTCGCGCCGGATGCCGTGATCGATGCCGCGCGAACACTCCCACAGCGCACGCAGCTCGTGGGCGTCACCGCCCAGCTTCCCGACCAGCGTCTCGACCACCGGCCACGACGCCCACACCTCTCCGGACAGGATCCGGGCCAGAAACCCCTCGCCGATTCCGGCCTGCCAGGCCAGGTCCGCCACGGCGATCCCGTCGAGCCGGCGCAGTTCGCGCAACGCCGCGGCCAACCGCTCCCCCGCGTGCTGCGAGCAGGACAGGTCCTCGTCGCCGCCGGCATCCGCGCCGGGCTGCGCCCGTGCGCCCAGTCGCGCGGCCAATTGCGCGGACCACTCCGGGCGCAGCGGCGTCGACGCGGCCGGGCGCGCCTCGCCCACCACCGCCCGATATCGCCGGGTCTCCCCGCTCAGCCGATCCGCGTACGCCAGACGCACCCGCAACGGCTCGCGGGTGCGCTCGGCCTCCTCCAGTGCGCAAGCCACCCGGCGCAGGACCTGCACGATGCCCGCCTCCAGACCCCGCGGGTCGGCCGGTTCGGCCGGCGCCGGCATCCCGCGCTCGCGCTCGCGCTCGCGCACCCTCTGCGCGCGCCGTCGACACGTCGGGTCGCAGTACAGCCGCTTGCGGCCGGTCGCCTTGCGCTGGGCGAAACGCCGCCCGCACGCCGCGCACCTGGTGATGCCCCTTCCGGCGTTCATCCCCTGGTTCTCCTTCCGGTTCCGGGCGAGGCGATCACGGGATCCGCCGGGTCCGCGGCGCGCGGCCGGAGCAGGACGTGCGCAGTCTCCGCACTTCCCGTTGTTTCCCCGGGGAGAAACCCCGGAATGGTACCTTCGGGAATCGTCGGAGGTGGCTGGAAAACCCTCCGGCGGATAATTCGATCAACATGTGGGATTCCTTGATCGTTGTTCCCGACGACCCCGGAGCGGTGACCGCCGCCCGGGGTCATTCGACGTTTCGGAAGCTACTCCCAGACTTTCCCGGACATCAACGAATCCGCAGAAATGCAAATGCACGGAGACCGTCCCCGAGCGCCCGAAGCGATCGAGGACGTCCTGTCGATCCGACAGCATCGACCGATCGACGCGCCGAGAACCGCAGGTCTCGGGCCATAAAAGCGCACACGCCAACGAGACTCGATCGGAAAACGTCAAAGCCTCGGAACGGCTCGATTTCCACGCCCATCATGGAGAGAACGCCCGATTCGTCGAATCCACTCTCCCGGGTGACACCCATGCAATTGCATATGCAAAAGGACGACCTCTGTCCGCACTCGGAAATCCGGACGATACCGACGGCCGTTCCGCCGGACACACTTCCGGGTCCGCTCCGGCGCACCCGCACGCCCGCGCCGGCCGCCGCGCACACGCCCGCGGATCGC
>NZ_JBEXCV010000085.1:0-38855 GCF_040605455.1 Embleya sp. NPDC005575
GCCCGCACAGTCCGGCGGCACCGCGCCCGCCGGTCTGCCCGGGCGGACACCCGCCGCCGCAGCCGCCGGTGACGCCCGCCGGGTCGATGGGGGTCGCCGGGCGGGCGGACCGGGGTTCAGCGTTGTACGGTCCAGCCGCCGGCCCGCAGCGCCGTCGTGAGCGCCTCCGCCCGCCGCGGGTCCACCTGGAGCTCGACCAGGCCGGCCGGGCGGCCCTGGGCGTGGTCGATCCGGATGTCCTCGATGTTGACCTCGGCCCGGCCCACGTCGGCGAACAGCCGGGCCAACTCGCCCGGCCGGTCGGGGACGACCACCGGGACGGCCTCGTACCGCGCGGCCGGCTGCCCGTGCTTGCCCGGGATCCGGCCGTGTCCCACGTTGCCGCGTCGCAGCAGTGCCTCCACACCGCGTGAACCCAGCTCGCGCTTGGCCTCGTCGTCGGCGCCGAGCGAACGCAACGCGCCGACCACGGTGTCCAGATCGGTGGCCAGCCCGGCGAGCACGTCGGCGACCGCGTTCGCGTTGGCGCCCAGGATGTCGATCCACAACCGGGGATCCGAGCCCGCGATCCGGGTCACGTCCCGCACACCCTGGCCCGCGAGCCGGGTGTCGGTGTCCTGCGCGTGCTCCAGGCGCGCGGCCATCAGCGCGGACACCAGGTGCGGCGCGTGCGAGACGAGCGCGACCGCGTGGTCGTGGTCGCGCGGCGCCATCACCACCGGCACCGCGCGGCACAACGACACCATCTCCAGCGCCCGGTTCAGCGTCTCGGTGTCGGTCTCGCGCGAGGGGGTGAGCACCCACGGCCGGCCGTCGAACAGGTCGGCCCGCGCGGCCAGCGGCCCGGAACGCTCGCGCCCGGCCAGCGGATGGCCGCCGATGTAGCGCGTCGCGTCGCAGCCCAGGTCCGCCATCTCCCTGAGCGGCTGCTCCTTGACGCTGGCCACGTCCGTGTAGCTGAGCGCGAGCCGCTCCGCCTGCACCAGCCGCACCGTCTCGGCGATCCGCCCCGGTGGCACCGCGAGCACGGCCAGGTCCACCGGCTCCGGCGGCGTCGCCTCCAGCCCCGCGCCCATCGCCGCCGCCGTCTGTACCGCGGTGCTGTCCCGATCCCGCAGATACACGGTGACCCCGCGCGCGGTCAGCGCGAGCGCGACGGATGTACCGATCAGTCCGGTGCCGACCACGGCGGCGGTACGCACGACGGGAACTCCAAGGGGCGGGTGACGGAATAATGGGGGAACCGATCAAGGCTATCCGTGACGGTACCCTCGGGCGGTGTCCTATCGCCCTGCGGCATCCACTGCGCCGCCCGGTTCGGCAATACCCGTGACGGCCCCCGTGCCGGCAACAAGCGAAAGGTCGGCGACCGTGGAAGCCCGTACGCCGCTCGCGACCGCCGTGGTCGCCATCGACGGTCCGTCAGGGTCCGGCAAGTCCAGCGTCTCGCGCGCGGTCGCCGCCCGGCTGGGCCTGCGCTACCTGGACACGGGTGCGATGTACCGGGCGATGACGTGGTGGATGCTCAGCAACGACATCGACATCCACGACCCCGTCGCCGTGGCCGCCGTCGCGGACAAGCCGCAGATCGTCTCCGGGACCGCGCCGGACGGGCCCACCATCACGGTGGACGGCAACGACGCGGCCGGCCCGATCCGTACCGACGAGGTGACCAAGGCGGTCAGCGCGGTCAGCGCCGTACCGCAGGTGCGCGCCCGCCTGGTCGCGCTACAGCGGGCCGAGATCGGCCCGGGCGGCATCGTGGTCGAGGGCCGCGACATCGCGAGCGTGGTGGCGCCCGACGCGGCGGTCAAGGTCTACTTGACCGCGTCCGAGGCGGCCCGCGCCGCCCGGCGCAACGCCGAACTGACCGGCACGCAGGCCACGAGCGTCGAGGCGACCCGGGCCGATCTGGCCCGCCGGGACGCGCTGGACTCCGGTCGCGCGGTCGCGCCCGCCGCGATGGCCGAGGGCGCGATCCTGGTGGACACCACCGAGCTGGACCGCGAGCAGGTGGTCGACCACCTGCTCGCCCTGGTCGCGGAACACGTGCGGTGACCGGGGCCTTCGGGACCACCTCGAAGCCCCCGCTCGCCGGGGCCGCGCACTTCATCGGCGAGCCGCTGCTGCGCAGTTTCTGGCGGGTGCGCGCGCTGGGCGCGTGGCACGTGCCGATGGCCGGCCCGGTGATCCTGGCGGGCAATCACGCCAACTTCGTCGACGGCCCGATGCTCTTCGCGTTCGCGCCGCGGCCCACGCAGGTGCTGGTCAAGCGCGAGATGTTCGCCGGCGCACTCGGCCCGATCCTGCGCGGGATCGGCCACATTCCGGTCCAGCGCGGGGTCGCCGACCGCAGGATGATCACCGATTCGCTCGATGTACTGGCAGGCGGCGGCGCACTCGGCGTCTTCCCGGAGGGCACGCGGGGACAGGCCGACTTCTCGGCAGTGCACAATGGACTTGCATATCTGGCATTGCGCTCCGGGGCACCCATCGTCCCGGTGGCCTGCCTCGGCACCGGTGCGCGGGGATCCTCGATCGGTGCATTGCCGGGTCTGCGCTCCCGGATCGACGTGGTCTACGGCAAGCCCTTCAAGGCGGTCGAGAACGCCGACCGCCGGGCCACCCGCAAGGCCGTCCAGGCCGCGTCCGACCGCATCGTCGAACGGCTCACCGCGCACCTGCGCGAGGCCGAGCGGATGACCGGCCGCGCCGGCTGACCACGATCTTCACCCGTACCGCTACCCGAACGAGGAACACCCCCATGGAGCAGCACGCCGACGCCACGACCGAGGGCGCCTTCGACCCGGAGGCGTGGGAGGCGGGCTACGACCCCGAGGAATGGGTCGACCTGGAAGGGGACGCCCCCGACCGAGGCGAGCACGGCGACGAGTCCGGCGGACCGCTGCCGGTGCTCGCCGTCGTGGGGCGACCCAACGTGGGCAAGTCCACGCTGGTCAACCGGATCATCGGGCGCCGCGAAGCGGTCGTGGAGGACACCCCCGGGGTGACCCGCGACCGCGTGTACTACGAGGCCACCTGGAACGGCCGACGGTTCACCGTGGTCGACACCGGTGGCTGGGAGCGCGACGTGGTCGGGATCGACCTGTCGGTCGCGGTCCAGGCCGAGTACGCGATCGACTCGGCGGACGCGGTGATGTTCGTGGTCGACGCGATCGTCGGCCCCACCGACAGCGACGAGGCCGTCGTCAAGGTGCTGCGCAAGTCCGGCAAGCCGGTTGTGCTGGCCGCCAACAAGGTCGACAACATGGCGCAGGAGGCGGACGCCGCCGCGCTGTGGTCGCTCGGCCTGGGCCAGCCGTGGCCGGTCTCGGCCGTGCACGGCCGAGGCAGCGGCGACCTGCTCGACGCCGCGCTGGCGGTCCTGCCGGAGGCTCCCGCACAGCGCTTCGGCGTCATGGAGGGCGGCCCGCGCCGGGTCGCGCTGCTCGGCCGCCCGAACGTGGGCAAGTCGAGCATGCTGAACAAGGTCGCGGGCGAGAACCGGGTGGTCGTGGACAAGATCGCGGGCACCACCCGCGACCCGGTCGACGAGCTGATTCAGCTCGGCGGCAAGACCTGGAAGTTCATCGACACCGCGGGCATCCGGCGGCGGGTGCACCTGACCCAGGGCGCCGACTTCTACGCGTCGCTGCGCACCACGGCCGCGCTGGAGAAGGCCGAGGTCGGGGTGATCCTGATCGACGCCAGCGAGCGGCTGACCGAGCAGGACACCCGGATCATCTCGCTCGCGGTCGAGGCCGGGCGCGCGATCGTGATCGCGTACAACAAGTGGGACCTGATGGACGAGGAGCGCCGCTACTACCTCGAACGCGAGATCGAGCAGGACTTGGTGCAGGTCACCTGGGCGCCCCGGGTGAACGTCTCGGCGCTCACCGGCCGGCACATGGAGAAGCTGGTCCCGGCCATCGAGACCGCGCTGGCCAGCTGGGAGAAGCGCATCCCCACCGGTCAGCTGAACGCTTTCCTGGGCACGCTGGTGGCCTCCCACCCGCACCCGATCCGCGGTGGCAAGCAGCCGCGCATCCTGTTCGGCACCCAGGCGGGCACCAAGCCGCCCCGCTTCGTGCTGTTCACCAGCGGCTTCCTGGAGGCCGGCTACCGCCGCTTCATCGAGCGCCGGCTGCGCGAGGAGTTCGGCTTCCCGGGTACGCCGATCGAGATCCGGATGAAGGTCAGGGAGAAGCGCGGTCGCAACAAGACCGGTCGCTGACCACACACACGAGGAGGGCCCGGACGCCGGTCGCGTCCGGGCCCTCCTCGTCGTTTCCTGCCTGGTTCGCCCGGTCGCGGCACATCAGAGCGGGAGGTGGCCGTGCGGGGCGGGTACGCGCGGGGGCTGGGCGGGAACCAGGGAGGCGCCGCGGTGCCGGCCGTACGTGGTGTAGCCGCCCTGGGTGGGCAGCGAGAAGTTCGGGAACGGCGGATCCTGCGCGTACGAGTGGCTGATCGCCGCGGGCGCGCCGTAGGACGGGCGACTCGCCGCGAAGTCCTCGTTCGAGCGCTCGTGCGGGACGGCGCGGAACATCCGCCGCCACTCGGTCTCCAGCGCGTTGTAGATCGGTGTCAGAACATCGTGGGTGGGCGCCGCGGGAGCCCCCACGGCGACTACGGGATGGCCGAGGGCCCGGCTGCTGATGGAGTCGTCGAAACTGAACACACCAGGCCCAACGACCGAAACGCTCGGCGGTTGCGGCCTGGTTGGGCGGCTTCGCGGCAGGCTCGCGAGGCGTGCGGTGAGTTCGCGGGGGTGGGTGGTGGGGCGGTGAGTTTGGGGTGGGCGGGGGTCGGGGGTGTGGCGGGGCAGCGTGCCGGAAGCGCGGAGAGCGGCGGAGCCGCAAGTGTCGACTTCGTGGCCCGGAGCGAAGCGCAGGGACACGAAGTCACGAGCGAGGGGCCGCTTTTTCTTGGAGGAGCGAAGCGGGGGAAAGAAAAAGTGGTGCCTCGCGAGCCGGCGACGAAGTCGCCCAACAATGGCTGGGTTGGGGCGTGCTATGTGTGGGTGCGGACTACCTCGACCATGGCTGTGGTTACCGTGGCCAGGTCTTCCGGGGTGATGACGTACGGCGGCATCGTGTAGACGAGTTTGCCGAACGGGCGGATCCAGACGCCTTGTTCGACGAAGGCGGGTTGTACGACGGCCATGTCGACGGGAGTGGCCAGTTCGATGACGCCGATGGCGCCGAGGACGCGGACGTCGACCACGCCGGGGAGGTCGCGCGCCGGGGCCAGGCCGGTGCGCAGGCCCTCGGACAGCGCCGCGACGCGTTCGCGCCAGGGGCCGGAGAGCAGCAGGTCCACGCTCGCCCCCGCGATCGCCGCCGCGAGCGGGTTGGCCATGAAGGTCGGGCCGTGCATGAACGCGCCGCCCTCGCCGCGCGAGATGGTCTCGGCCACCTCGTCGGTGCACAGCGTGGCGGCCATGGTCAGGTAGCCGCCGGTGAGTGCCTTGCCCAGGCACATGATGTCCGGCGCGATTCCTGCGTGTTCGCACGCGAACAGCTCGCCGGTCCGACCGAAGCCGGTGGCGATCTCGTCGGCGATCAGCAACACCCCGAACCGCGTGCACAGTTCCCGGATCCGGCGCAGATACGCGGGGGAGTGGAAGCGCATTCCGCCCGCACCCTGCACGATCGGTTCCAGGACCACTGCCGCGATCGTCGAGCCGTACCGCTCCAGCAGATCCTCGATCGCCGCGGTGTCCTCGGCGCGCGGCGCGGTGTCGAAGCCGGCCGGTGGAATCGGCGCGAACAGGTGGGCCGGCAGTACCCCGGAGAACAGGTGGTGCATTCCGCCGACCGGATCGCACACCGACATCGCGCCGAACGTATCGCCGTGATACCCGCCGCGCACGGTGAGCAGGCGGGTGCGCTCGGGCCGCCCGCGCCCCCGCTGGTATTGCAGCGCCATCTTGAGCGCCACCTCGACCGCGACCGAGCCGGAGTCGGCGAAGAAGACCTTGTTCAGCGGCTCGGGGGTGATCTCCACCAGCCGCCGCGCGAGTCGTACCGCCGGCGGATGGGTCAGCCCGCCGAACATCACGTGCGCCATCGTGTCCACCTGCGCGTGCGCGGCGGCGTTCAGCACAGGGTGGTTGTAGCCGTGGATCGCCGCCCACCACGAGGACATCCCGTCGACCAGTTCGCGACCGTCGGCGAGCCGAAGCCGGACCCCGTCGGCGCGGACCACCGGGAACAGCGGTGCGTTGCCCTCGGTGCTCGCGTACGGGTGCCAGATGTGCCGCCGGTCGTGCGAAACCAGTTCGTCGCCGTAGGCCGCGTCGTAGTGCTCCATAGGCCACGCACGCTATCGGAGTGCGGGAGGCGGCCCGGAATCGGCCGCCGCCCGCCCGTGCCCGTGCCGCCCGGCCGCCCGACCATCCGCCCCGCCGGGCCGACGGTCGTTCAGATGCCGCTGACCGGCACCGATCCCGCGGCCAGCAGGTTGCGCCGACCCGCCTCGTTCAGCGCGGCGGCCAACTCGTCGTTGCCGGTGTGGATGCCGATCGTGCCCACCGGGGCGGCGAACAGGAGCACCACGCCGTGCGTCTTGGCCGCGTTCAACCACGCCTCGGGCACCTCGGCCGGGGTCTGCGCCTGCCACCACGCCTCGGTCCGGCCACCCGTGCCCGGGAAGAGCACCGCGGTCAGGTAGCCGTCGGTCATCCGCACCGACCAGCCGCCGAGCAGGGGCGGCAGGGTCTCGTCCGGCGTGGCGATCGGCGCGAATCCGCGTTCGCCGAGCAGGGACAGGAACTCGTCCCGCACCCCCGGGGTACCCGGGCGGGCCACGGCCGCACCTGGCTCGACCACCAGTGCCGCGTAGGTCACGCCCGCGCACACCACCATGCTGCCGGTGATCGAGATCGGTACCGGACCGCCCGGCACCACTGTCTGCACGGCGAGCCCGGGATTGGCCTGCGCGGCGAGCAGCGGCTCGACCGCCGCTTCGGACACCGGGATCACCTGCGAGGGGATGCAGCGCGTGTGCGCGAACGCGAGCACCGCGGTCTCCTCGGCCAGGTACAGCAGCGCGCTGGTCTCCACGGAGGTGGTGTCGCCCTCGCCGCGGCACGAGGCGCACGCGTAGGTCTGGGGACCGGTCTCCCCGGCCACCAGTCGGGCGGCCTCGTCGTCGCCGATCTCGGCGCGGACCTCGGGGCTGACGTCGAGCAAGCGTGACACGGATGGCTCCATCGGTAGGGGTGCGTGCGACAGTGGGGGATCGCCGTCTGCGTTCTCGCGGCGGGACGTTACCGTCTGGTGACGTTGTGTCACCTGGAGAACGCGGGAACGTCACCCCTATGGGGCATGTGCGCCCCGGCCGCGCCACGGCCATTCGGGCGACGGCGCCGGAGTGCACGCCCGTGCACGACGGTCGGCCCGGAGGAATCCGGGTCGGATATACGTTCGATGACCGAGAGGTATGAGTATGTCGATGTGATCACGTCGCGGTCACCGTGTGATCACGGTCGAAAGGCCGTTCGAAATCGGGTGATCAGCTCATCAATTCGGACATATGCGAACGTGTCAATGAGATGAGAATCTCCATATGTTTCTCATCGGAATAGCTCGGGCAAGTCACGCCCGGTAACAAATGCGGGATACAACTTTTTCCGGGCAGGACCCGGAAAAGGCGTTCGACCCCGGACGTGCGCCGCTGCCGTGACGTTTTTGCGGCGGCCGTACTCCCGCTTCCACAGTCCGCGGCGCCGGTGCCCTCATCACGGCGGTGCTCCGGCCCGGAACCGAAGTCAACGGTTCCGTTCCCCGCGGCCCTAATGACGAGGTATGTGTGTCCAGACTCAGGGCCGAAGGCCTGTACAAAATTTTCGGTCGGCGCGCCGACGACGCGGTCCGGCGACTTCGCGCCGGCGAAAGCCGTGACGATGTACGCAAAAGCAATGCCACTCCGGCCGTCATCGACGTCTCGTTCGACGTCGCCGAGGGCGAGATCTTCGTGGTGATGGGCCTGTCCGGTTCGGGCAAGTCGACCCTGCTGCGGATGCTCAACGGTCTCCTGGACGCCACTGCCGGTGCCGTCTACATCGACGACCGGGACCTGACCTCGTTGCCCGCCAAGGAACTGCGCGAGGTGCGCGCCCGGCGCATCAGCATGGTCTTCCAGCACTTCGCACTGTTCCCGCATCGCACGGTGCTGGAGAACGCCGGTTACGGGCTGTCCGTGCAGGGGGTGCCGGCGGCCGAGCGGGATCGACGAGCCCGCGAGGCACTGGCTCTGGTCGGCCTGGCCGGCTGGGAGGAGTCCGCGCCGGGCGAGTTGTCCGGCGGCATGCAGCAGCGGGTCGGTTTGGCTCGCGCGCTCGCCACGGATGCCGACATCCTGCTGATGGACGAGTCGTTCAGTGCGCTCGACCCGCTGATCCGGCGCGAGATGCAGGACCAACTCCTGGAGCTCCAGGAGAAGTTGCACAAGACCATCGTGTTCATCACGCACGACCTCAACGAGGCGATGCGGCTCGGCGACCGGATCGCGGTGATGCGCGACGGCCGGGTGGTCCAGATCGGCACCGCCGAGGACATCCTGACCGACCCCGCCAACGACTACGTGGCGTCCTTCGTCGCGGACGTGGACCGTACCCGGGTGCTGACCGCCGGTTCGATCATGGAGGACTCGCGCGCCACGGTGACGTGCGGCGAGGGGCCCCGGGTCGCGATGCGCACGATGCGCGAGGCGCAGACGACGGCGGCCTTCGTGGTGGACTCGCGCGAGAACGGCCGCCGACTGCTCGGTGCGGTCACCGACGCCGCGGTCACCGAGGCCGCGCGGACCGGCGACCGCAGCATCCGGCCCGATCCGACCCTGGACGTGGTCACGGTGACCCCGCAGACCCCGGTCGCCGAACTGTTCACGCCGTGCGCGGAGAGCAGGTTGCCGCTCGCGGTGGTGGACGAGGCGATGCGGCTGGTCGGGGTGATTCCCCGGGTGAGCCTGTTGGCCGCGCTCGGCAACGCGGCGCAGAGCGGATCGGGCGACACCGAGGGCGGCACGCTCGGCGTGACCGACACCGGCAGCGTCAAGATGCTGGTGCCCGCGGGGCCGGCGGAGAAGCTGCTGCCCACCGGCGCGGTGGAGGGCTCCACCCCGACCGCCCCGCGCGTCCCGGCTCCGGCCGGCGAGCGGATCGTGCCCGAGGGCGAGGTGCGCGACGATGCCTAGGATTCACGTGGGCGACTGGGCGGAGAGCCTGGTCGACTTCATGCGCGACCACTTCGCGTGGTTGTTCGACTTCATTCAGAGTGTGGTGGGCGGTGCGATTACCCACCTCGCCGACTGGCTGACCGATTCGCCGCTGCCGGCCGTGGTCGTGCTGTTCGCGGCCATCGGCTGGGCGGTGCGCGGCCTGCTGTTCGGGCTGCTCACGGCGGTGGGCTTCCTGCTCATCGACGGCCTGGACATGTGGCAGCCGGCGATGTCCACGCTGGCCCTGGTGCTGGTCTCGGCGGCGGTCGCGCTGCTGGTCGCGGTCCCGTTGGGCATCCTGACCGCGCGCAGCCGCGCGGTGGGCACCGTGGTCAAGCCGGTGCTGGACTTCATGCAGACGATGCCGGCCTTCGTGTACCTGATCCCGGCGATCACGTTCTTCGGTATCGGTGAGGTACCGGGCGCCGTGGCCACCGTGGTCTTCGCACTGCCGCCGGGCGTGCGGATGACCGAACTCGGCATCCGCAGCGTCGACGCGGAGATGGTCGAGGCCGGTGAGGCGTTCGGCACCAGCGAGTGGAGGATCCTCAAGGACATCCAGTTCCCGCTCGCGTTGCCGACCATCATGGCCGGCGTCAACCAGGTCATCATGTTGTCGCTGTCGATGGTGGTCACCGCCGGCATCGTCGGCGCGGGCGGCCTGGGCAGCGAGGTGTTCGGCGCGCTGTCGAACAACAACGTGGGCCTGGGCGTCGAGGCCGGTGTCGCGGTGGTCGTGCTCGCGATCTACCTGGACCGTACGGTCAGCGCGGCCGGACAGCGGGTCGAGGCCCGCGCCAAGCGCTCGGCGACCGCGCGTTCGGCCGACGGCTTCACCCCCAAGTGGCTGCTGGACTGGCGTCCGCGCCCGGTCGTCGCGGTCGGCGGCGTGGTCGCGGTCGCGCTCGTCGCGGGCCTGCTGGGCGGCTTCGGGCTCGGCTCGGCGGACAACGGTCGGAAGAAGATCACGGTCGGCTGGATCCCGTGGGAGGAGGACGTCGTGGTCACCAACATGTACAAGCAGTTGTTGGAGAAGCGTGGCTACGACGTCACCCTGAAGCAACTGGACGTGGGCCCGCTGTTCCAGGGCCTCGCGCGCGGCGACATCGACCTGTTCCTGGACGCGTGGTTGCCCACGCTGCACAAGAAGTACATGGACGAGTACGGGTCCAAGCTCGAGGAGATCGGGCAGTGGTACAACAATGTCGACGTGCAACTCGCGGTCCCGAAGAACCTCCCCTACGACTCGGTCGAGGACCTCAAGGGACACGAGAAGGAGTTCGGCGGTCGGATCATCGGCATCGAGCCGGGTGCGAACATCATGGACCTGACCGAGAAGAAGCTGATCCCGGAGTACGGGCTCGACTTCGACCTGGTCAAGAGCAGCACGCCCGCGATGATCGCCGAGTTGGACCGGCAGATGTCGGCGGGCAAGCCGATCGTGGTGACGATGTGGCGTCCGCACTGGGCGTACACGAAGTACGACATCAAGCCGCTGGCCGATCCGAAGCAGTCCTACGGTGCGCCGGGGTGGATCAGTTCGATCGGTCGCAAGGGCTTCGCGAAGGACTTCCCCGAGGTGAACACCTGGGTGAAGAACCTCAAGCTGGACGACTCGGTGCTCGGTCCGCTGGAGAAGAAGGTCTTCGTCGACTTCGATGGCAAGCCGAACGCCGCCGCCGAGGGGGTCAAGGCGTACCTGAAGGAGAACCCGGACGTCGAGAAGAAGTTCCTGGCCGACCTGCCGCCCGCGGGCGGGGAGCAGCCGAAGCCGGATCAGGGTGGTGGACAGGGCAAGACCGCGCAGCCGCAGTCGTTGCCGGCGCCGACCCGGGAATCGGCGGGGGAGCGGTGACGGATCGGGGCGAGGACCCGACCGGGTGAACCCACGACGGGGCCGCCGCACGCATGCCGTGCGGCGGCCCCGTCGTCGTTGGTCAGCGGCGGATCTGCCAGTCGGCGTTCGGGGCGATGGGTTCGCACTTGTAGCCCCAGCGCGAGGCGCCGTTCGCGAAGGCCTTGAAGAAGGTCTCGGTGGGTTGGCCCAGGGTCAGACCGGGGGGATCCTCGCCGTTGTGCCGGCTGAGCTGGTAGGCGACGGTGTGGCCGTCGCACATGCCGAGCACCTTGCCCTCGACGGTGCCCGCGAGTTGGGCGTCGTTGGGAACACCGCCGGTGGGCAGCCGCTCGGACAGCGCGGCGCGTTCGCCCGGGATCTCGGCGCCGGGCGCCAGGTAGCCGTGCACTATGGCGAAGGACAACACCCGCTTGTTGTCCAGGAACAGATCGCAACCCTGGATCGCGCCGGGACCCTCGGGAGTCGCGGACGCGGTCCAGCGTGCGCGTTGTTCGCCGGCCGCCTGCGGGCCGAGCGCGGCGGGTTCGAGCATGCCGCACACGGGCGCGTCGGTGATCGGCTTCGGCTCGTTCGCCGGCTTTATCGTGCCCGGACGCGGGGTTGTCCGGGAATCGCAGCCGCCCGCCTTGGCCACGCCGTTGGCGAGGTCGACGACCAGATCGGCCAACTGCTGCCGCCGGTCGGGCGGAGTCGGCGCGCCGGCCGGCCCGATCGTGCGGGCGCGCACCAGCATCGGCACCGGGTCCTTGACGTTCTGCACCTTGCAGTTCTGCACGAGCCACGCGTCGTCCGCGCCGGCCATGCCGTACAGATCGTGGTCCTTGTCGCCCAGCGGTGCGGATCCGGTCGTGGTCAACCCGGGCAACTGGACCCGCTCGGCGCCCGCCGTGTTGAACAGGTAGGCCGAGCCGATGAAGGCCTGATCGCCCGCCGAGACCTGGCAGCGCAGCACCGGGTAATGCTCCTGCGGGAGCTGGTCCGTGCCGGTGAACGCGGGCGCTGCGGGCAGCACGGCGGTCACCGACGGGGTCGGCAGGATCCCCGCGCACACGGTGGCGCCCACCGGCGTGGTCCCCGAGCCGGTGGGCGTTATCGAGGAGGGCTCGGCGGCGGGCGAACCGGTGCTCGAACAACCGGCCACGAGCAGGCCGGCGGTCACCAGGCTCGCCACGGATACGGCCGGACGCAGCCTGGAGCGAAGCATGCGGCCCAGGATATCGGGCCGCTCGATCGCGGTTTCCCTTCACCCACCAGCCGGTCGGCCTATCCGCTGCGAACGTGCCGATCAGGACGATCCACATCGGCGCGGCGAGGGTGGGCATCCGGAACCGGATCGGCGCCGAGACGGCATCACGATGCTGTTCGCGTCATCGACCGATCGCGGTGAGGCGCGCCGGCTTGACCATCTCTTGAAAGTTGCTTGCAGCAACAAAGGACGCTATGGTTGTACCAAGCAACGAGTGTCGGGGGTGGGAAAGCCGCGTCCGGGCGCAGAGCATCCAGGGCAAGCGAAGCAAAGGGGAAGGCATGACCGACGCACCGGCCGCGGAGGCGGCGGCGCAGCCGATGTCGCACCGGCAGATCATGGAGGCCCTGTCCGGGCTGCTCCTGGGCATGTTCGTGGCGATCCTGTCGTCCACGATCGTGTCCAACGCGCTGCCGCGGATCATCTCCGACCTGCACGGCAGCCAGACCTCCTACACCTGGGTGGTCACCGCGACCCTGCTGGCGATGACCGCGACCACCCCGATCTGGGGCAAGCTCGCGGACCTGACCAGCAAGAAGCTGCTGGTCCAGCTCGCACTGGTGATCTACGTCGCGGGTTCCGCGCTGGCCGGTCTCTCGCAGAACACGAGCATGCTGATCGGCTGCCGGGTGATCCAGGGCGTCGGCGTCGGTGGGCTCACCGCCCTCGCGCAGGTGATCATGGCCGCGATGATCTCGCCGCGCGAGCGCGGCCGGTACAGCGGCTACCTCGGCGCCACGTTCGCGCTCGCCACCGTCGGTGGTCCGCTGATCGGCGGTGTCATCGTGGATACCCCGTGGCTGGGGTGGCGCTGGTGCTTCTACGTCGGTGTGCCGTTCGCGGTGGCCGCGATCGTGATCCTGCAGAAGACGCTCAAGCTCCCGGTGGTCAAGCGCGAGGTCACCATCGACTACCTGGGCGCGACGCTGATCAGCGCCGGTGTCTCGGTGCTCCTGGTCTGGGTCTCGCTGGCGGGCAAGAACTTCGACTGGATCTCCTGGCAGACCGCGGCCATGGTGCTCGGTTCGCTGCTATTGATCGCGCTGGCGATCCGGGTCGAGGGCCGGGCGACCGAACCGATCATCCCGTTGTGGTTGTTCAAGGAGCGGACCATCGTGCTCGCCGTGCTCGGCAGCCTCGCGGTGGGTCTGGCGATGATGGGCTCGTCGGTCTTCCTCAGCCAGTACTTCCAGATCGCGCGCGGCAAGTCGCCGACCGTGTCCGGCCTGATGACGCTGCCGATGATCGGCGGCCTGGTGCTCGCCTCGACCGTGGTCGGCAAGCTGATCACCGCGACCGGCTTCTGGAAGCGCTACCTGGTGATGGGCGGCATCTCGCTGACCATCGGCCTGGGCCTGATGAGCACCGCCCGCGCGGACACCAACCTTTGGGTGCTCGGCGTGTACATGTTCGTGCTCGGCATGGGCGTCGGCGCGCTCCAGCAGAACCTGGTGCTCGCGGTGCAGAACGCGGTGCCGATCCACCAGTTGGGCGCGGCCAGTTCGGTCGTCGCGTTCTTCCGCAGCCTGGGCGGCGCGGTCGGCGTCTCGGCGCTGGGCGCGGTGATGGCGACCAAGGTCACCGGCTACCTGTCCGATGCCGGGCTCAAGTCCGGTGGGGGTGGCGGCGCCGGTATCCCGAACGTGCACCACCTGGGGGAGCCGGCACGTGGCATCGTGGAGACCTCGTACGGCCACGCGGTCGGCGACATCTTCCTGTTCGCGGCCCCGTTCGGCCTGCTCGCGCTGATCGCGGTGTTGCTGATCAAGGAGGTCCCGCTGCAGACCGCGCAGGCGATGGTGGTGGCCAAGGCCGAACCACAGGCGCCCGCGGCGGACGCCGAGGCCGCCGGGCAGCCGGCGGCCCCGGAGCCGAGCGCGGTACGGATCGACAAGGTCGGGGCGCGGACGCCGTAGCCTCCCGGTACGCGGCTCGGGGCGGTCCCATGCGGGGCCGCCCCGAAGCGTGTTCGGGGGTCCGGAGCGATCCGAGCCGGACCCGGTACCGGCCGGACTCAGTACTGGTAGAAGCCGCGCCCGGTCTTCTTGCCGAGCAGCCCCGCGTCGACCATGCGCAGCAGCAGCGGCGGCGAGCTGTACAGCTGCTCCTTGAACTCGTCGTAGAGGCTGTCCGCGACCGCCTTGATCGTGTCCAGACCGATCAGGTCGGTCAGCCGCAGCGGGCCCATCGGGTGCGCGCAGCCGAGCACCATGCCGTTGTCGATGTCCTCCGCCGAGGCGAAGCCGGACTCGAACATCCGGATCGCGGAGAGCAGATAGGGCACGAGCAGCGAGTTGACCACGAAGCCGGCGCGGTCCTGCGAGCGGATCACCGTCTTGCCCAGCACCTCGCCCGCGAACGCCTCCGCGCGGGCGGCCGTCGTCTCGCTGGTGAGCAGCGAGGGCACCAGCTCGACCAGCTTTTGCACCGGCACCGGGTTGAAGAAGTGGATGCCGACGACCTGCTGCGGCCGGGCCGTGGCCATGCCGAGTTTCATGATCGGGATCGAGGACGTATTCGACGCCAGGATCGCGTCCTCGCGCACCACGACCTTGTCCAGCGTGGCGAAGATCTGCGTCTTGAGCTCTTCGAGCTCGGCCACGGCCTCGATCACCATGTCCCGGTCGGCGAAGTCGCCCAGGTCGGTGGTGTACGTGATCCGGGCCAGTGCCGCGTCCCGATCGGCCTCGGCGAGCTTGCCCGCCTTCACCCCACGGTCGATCGAAGTGGTCACCCGAGCCTGCCCGGCCTCCGCCGCCGCCGCGCTCGTCTCCGCCACCAACACGTCCAGCCCGGCCTTGGCACAGACCTCGATGATCCCGGACCCCATCAGCCCGGCCCCTACCACCCCTACACGCCGTACATCGGACACCACGTACTCCTCGCTCCACTTGCTGCCGTCAGCCTCCTCGGCATCCTCTCAGGTGAGCGTCAGCGGGCGTCGATGCACCGGACGGGTTGCCCGGTGAGCTTGGCGACGACGTCGAAGTCGCGGTCCGCGTGCAGCACTACGAGGTTGTGTCGGGTCGCCGTGATCGAGACGACGAGATCCACGACGCTCGCGCATTCGTGCTGTGACTTCTCCCGGAGTCGGTGTTGCAGCGCTGCGGCCTCCGTCCATACGGAATCCGGTACATGAAAGTGGGGCAGCATGTCGTTGGTGAGCCGGTCGAGCGCTTCGTATGACGCGTATCCAAGTCGCCCCGGGGGTGTCCTCCTGGTTCACCCGAAGGAGCGGACGGTGTGTCGGCGTCAGTGCGGCGCCGCGTCCATGTCCGGCAGCGGATACGGGAACTTGGCGCCGACTGCGCCGTCGACCGTCAGGGTCTGGCCGCTCACGTAGCGGGACAGGTCGCCGGTGAGGAAGAGGAGGGGGCCGGCGATGTCGGCGGGGAGGGCCACGTCGCGCAGGGGGGCGTTGGCGGTGTTCGCGGCGCGGCCGGGTTCGCCGAGGTAGGCCGATACGCGGGGGGTCCAGACCACGCCGGGGGCGACCGCGTTGACCCGGACGCCGGCGGGGCCCAGTTCCACCGCGGCCGAGCGGACCAGCGAGATCAGGCCCGCCTTGGCCGCGCCGTAGGCCGCGTGCATCGGCGCGCCGGTCATGCCGGAGACCGAGGCGACGAAGGTGATCGCGCCGCCGCCGTGCGCGGCCAGGTGTGCGCCGCCCAGTTGCAGGGCCAGCAGCGCGTGCCGCAGCACGATGTCCTGGTGCCAGGTCCAGTCCTCGTCGGTGATGGAGAGCAGATCGGCGTACTTGCTCATGCCGATGATGTCGACGATCGCGTGCGCCCGGCCCAGCCGCGCCCGGACGTCGGCCCACAGCCGGGTCACGTCCGCGCGCGAGGTGGCGTCGCCGGACCAGGCGAGCCCGTCCACCTCCTCCGCGATGTCCTTGGCCAGGTCCGGGTCGCGGTCCACCGCGAACACACGCGCGCCGGCCTGGGCGAGTGCGTGCGCGGCCTGTCGGCCGATGCCCTGGCCTGCGCCGAGCACGACGACGCCGCGTCCGTCGAGCCGGAGCCGGGCCGGGTAGTCGGGCACCTCGGAGTCGTCGGTTCGGGTCATGGCGCCGACGCTAGGTAGGACCTGACGCACTGTCAATCATGGTTGGGGAGTTGGCCGGGAGACAACTGACGGTCTGTCAATCGCCCTCTCGGCGTGGCAATGTTTGACCCAGGCAATAAAAATTCCCGGTGGGTGAGAACGAAGGAGTTCGGCATGGGCGAGCACATGGGCCACGGCGTCAAGCAGCGCGATCGGGTCCGGATGACGGACGAGGAGATGGCCGCGTTCCTGGCCGAGCGGCACTCGATGACCATGTCCACGCTCAATGCCGACGGCAGCATCCACTCGGTCGGCATGTGGTACGGCTTCATCGAGGGCGAGGTCGGCCTGGAGAGCAAGGCCCGCGCGCAGAAGGTGCTCAACGTGCGTCGCAACCCGACCATCACGTGCCTGGTCGAAGCCGGCGAGTACTACGAGGAGTTGCGCGGTGTCTCCCTCGTCGGCAAGGCCGAGGTGGTCGAGGAGCCGGAGCGGATCTGGGAGCTGGGGGTGAGCGTGTTCGGTCGCTATGCGGCACCGTACACCGAGGAGATGCGCCCGGCCGTGGAGATGATGCTGAACAAGCGCGTGGTGATCAAGGTCGTCCCGGACCGGGTCGTGTCCTGGGACCACCGCAAGCTCGGGCTGCCGTCCACCCGCCCGAGCTGACCGCCGCGCTCGCGCCCCGCACTGCCCCCGTGCTCGCGCCGTCGGTCGGTGGCTCGGGTGTGCGCTCGGGGTCGTTTCGGACGCGGGCCGCCGACCGCGGGTGCGGGTGCGGATCTGGCGACGCCGGATCCAGTCAGGTAGCCTGTCCGCTTACTTGATCGAGACAAGTATTGGTGAGGGAGTACACAGTGCCGATCGGATTCGCCACCGAGCACCAGGCGTTCGCGGAATCGGTCGCCGGTTTCGTCGCTCGCCACGCCTCGATCGAGGCCACCCGCGCAGCCGCGGACGAACTTTCCGCCGGTGCGCTCCCGAACTGCTGGGCCGCGCTGGTCGGCCAGGGGCTGACCGCCGTGCATTTGCCCGAGGAGCACGGCGGTGCGGGCGCGGGCGTGCTCGAACTCGCCGTCGCCCTCGAAGAGGCCGGCCGCGGCCTGCTGCCCGGCCCGTACCTGTCCACGGTGCTGACCAGCACCATCCTGGCCCGCTGCGCCGGTCCGGAGGTCGGCAAGGCGGTGTTGCCGCGATTCGCCGAGGGCGCCACCGGAGCGGTCGCCGTCGCGCCGAGCCTGACCGCGCACCGGACCCGGGACGGCTGGGAGATCGACGGCATCGCCGAACCGGTCCTGGGCGCGGTCGGCGCGACCTACCTGCTGCTCGGTGCCCGGATCGACACCGACCCCGACCGGGACGAGCAGATCTGGTTCATGGTCGAGCCCGGCGCCCTGGAGAGCGTCGAGGTCCTCCCACTGGACCCGGTCGACCTCGCGCGCGGCGTGGCCCGGGTGCGCACGCAGCACCTGGAGATCACCGCGTCCCGGGTGCTGACCGGGATCGACACCGCCAAGGTGCGCGACCTGGCCGCCGTGCTCGCCGCCGCCGAGGCGGTCGGGGTGGCCCGCTGGTGCTTCGAGACCGCGCTCGCCTACGTCAAGATCCGCGAGCAGTTCGGCGTCGCGGTCGGCTCGTTCCAGGCGATCAAGCACAAGGCCGCCACGCTGTTCACCCGGCTGCAACTGGCCACGGCCGCGGCCTGGGACGCGGCCCGGGCCGCCGACGACACGGTCGAGGACGCCGACGAGCAACTGCGCCTGGCCGCCTCCGAGGCCGCCGTGCTCTGCCTGCCGCTCGCCCGCGAGGTCGCCCTCGACTGCATCACCATGCTCGGCGGCATCGGCTTCACCTGGGAGCACGACATCCACCTCTACTGGCGCCGCGCGGTCTTCCTGACCCAGTGGCTGGGCCCGTCGGGCCGGTGGACCGCACAACTGGGCCGCGCCGCGCTGGAGAGTGTCGACGGTGGCCCCACCCGGCGCTTCGACCTCGAACTCGACGAGGGCGACATCGCCGCCTTCCGGGCCGAGGTGGCCGCGCGCCTGGCCGAGGCGAACACCCACGCCGAGCCGGCCCGTCGGCGGCGCCTGGCCGAACTCGGCTACGTCTCGCCGCACTACCCGAAGCCGTACGGCATCGCCGCGAGCCCGGCCCGACAGGTGGTCATCCAGCAGGAGTTCGCCCGCATCGGGCTGACCCAACCGAGCACGGTCATCGGCGAGTTCGCGCTGCCCACGATCATGGCGCACGGCACCGACGCGCAGCGCGACGCCTACGTGCCGGCCACGCTGCGCGGCGAGATCGTCTGGTGCCAGCTGTTCAGCGAGCCGGGCGCCGGCTCCGACCTGGCGTCGCTGAGCACCCGGGCGACCAAGGTCGACGGCGGCTGGCTGCTGAACGGCCAGAAGGTGTGGAACTCCAAGGCGCACGAGGCCCACTTCGGCATCTGCCTGGCCCGCACCGACCCGGACGCGGCCAAGCACAAGGGCATCACCTACTTCATCGTGGACATGGCCACGCCCGGTATCGACGTGCGCCCGCTCAAGCAGTCCAACGGCCAGTCCGAGTTCAACGAGGTATACCTCGACGACGTGTTCGTGGCCGACGACCAGGTGGTCGGCGAGGTGCACGCGGGCTGGCGGATCGCCCGCACCACGCTGGCCAACGAGCGGGTGATGATCGCCGGCGGCCCGGGCATGCAGGCGTTCGGCAAACTGCTCGCCGACATCGGCGAGACCGGCGCCGTCGCGGCGGACACCGCGCTCGCGAGCCGGCTGGGCGCCTTCGCGGCGGAGCACTTCGCGCTGCGTGCGCTGACCCTGCGCTCGACGCTCCAACAGTTGTCCGGGCTCAACCCGGGCGCCGCCTCCAGCGTGCTCAAGCTCGCGGTCACCGAACACCAGCGGGCCGTGGTCACCGCGCGTCTGGACCGGATCGGCGCGGCCGGCACCCACCACGACGACCTCGGGGGCGAACTGCTCACCGCCTACCTCTCGCTGCCGGCGGTCCTGCTCGGCGGCGGCACCCGGGAGATCCAGCTCAACGTCGTCGCCGAACGCATCCTGGGCCTGCCCAGAGGCTGATCCGACGGCGCCCCGCCCGCGCCGGTTCCCGGCGATCGGCTTTCCGTCCCGGCAACCGGCGATCGACCACCGGCTGTCAGTGCTTTCCACGGCTACCAGGGAGACCACGTGCACATCGCCTACACACCCGAGCAGGAGGACCTGCGGCGGGAACTGCGCGAGTACTTCGCGCGGATCATGACCCCCGAGATCCGGGCCGAGCAGGCCGCAGGCGAGACCAGCCTGATGGGCAAGGACGGCGCGTACTGCCGCGTCGTCAAGCAGATGGGCGAGGACGGCTGGCTGGGCATCGGCTGGCCCAAGGAGTATGGCGGCCAGGACCGCTCGATGCTGGAACAGCTGATCTTCACCGACGAGGCCACCCTGGCCGGCGCGGCGGTGCCCTTCCTGACCATCAACACCGTCGGCCCGACGCTGATGGAGTACGGCACGCAGGAACAGCGCGACTTCTTCCTGCCCAAGATCCTCGCCGGCGACATGCACTTCTCGATCGGCTACTCCGAGCCGGGCGCGGGCACCGACCTGGCCGCCCTGACCACCAAGGCGGTTCGGGACGGCGACGACTGGATCATCAACGGCCAGAAGATGTGGACCTCGCTGATCCACGTCGCGGACTACGTCTGGCTGGCCGCGCGCACCGACCCCGACGCGCCGCGGCACAAGGGCCTGACCATGTTCCTGGTGCCCACGAACGCCGAGGGCTTCTCCTGGACCCCGATCAAGACCATGGGCGGCCAGACCACGTCGCAGACGTTCTACGAGAACGTGCGGGTGCCCGCGTCGGCGATGGTCGGCGAGCTCAACGGCGGCTGGAAGCTGATCACCGGCCAGCTCAACCGCGAGCGGGTGGCCCTGTGTTCGGCGGCGGGCATCCAGCTCGCGCTGCACGAGACCCGGCGCTGGGCCGAGCGGGCCGTGCTGCCGGACGGCTCCCGGGTGATCGACCGCGAGCATGTGCAGGCCAACCTCGGCCGGGTGCACGCCAAGGTCGAGTTCCTCAAGCTGGTCAACTGGAAGATCGCCTGGTCGGTCGACCACGGCACCAAGGTCGGTCCCGCCGACGCCTCGGCGACCAAGATCTTCGGTACCGAGTTCGCCACCGAGGCATACCGGTTGCTGATGGAGTGCATGGGTGAGGACGCCTACCTCCAGCAGGACTCGCCCGGCGCGGTGCTGCGCGGTCGACTGGAGAAGATGCACCGCACGGCACTCATCCTCACCTTCGGCGGCGGCACCAACGAGGTACAGCGCGACATGATCGCGATGCTGGGCCTCGGCCTGCCCCGACCGCCCCGCTGACCCGCCGTCACCACGCTGACAAGGACAGGTGAAATGGACTTCGGTTACACGGAAGAACAGCAGGACCTGGTGGGCCTGGCGGGGCGGATCCTCGGCGAGCGGGTCACCCACGAGGCGCTCACCGCGCTGGACAAGAAGGTCGAGCAGGACGGTGAACCGCGCTTCGACCGCGACCTGTGGGCGGAGTTGGCCAAGGCCAACCTGCTCGGGATCGGGCTGCCCGAGGAGTTCGGCGGCTCGGGCTACGGCGTCTTCGAGCAGTGCCTGATCCTGGAGCAGATCGGCCGCACTCTGGCGCCGGTGCCGTTCGGGCCCTCGATCGCGGTCGCCGCGTCGATCCTGAACCAAATGGGCACGGACGAGCAGAAGGCGGCCTGGCTGCCGGGGGCAGTGGACGGCTCGCGGATCCTGACCTACGCGCTCGCCGAGCCGTTCGCTCGGGACGGTGCCGCACCCGCCACCAAGGCGGTGCACACCGACGGGGTCTGGCACCTGGACGGCGTCAAGACCGGGGTGCCGGCCGCGACCGTCGCCGACCTGATCCTGGTGTCCGCGGATGTGGACGGCCACGCCGGGGTGTTCCTGGTCGACCCGAAGGCCGCGGGTGTGCGGATCGAGGCCCAGCTGACCACAGCCAAGGAGATCGCGGGCCTGGTCACGCTGGAGCACGCCGTGGGCACCCCGCTCGGCGGTCCCGACGCGGCCCTGAACCTGCGCGACCGGGCCACCCTGGCGCTGTGCGCGACCCAGCTCGGGGTGACCGAGAAGGCGATGCGCGAGACCGCGAAGTACGCGAGCGAGCGAGTGCAGTTCAAGCGCCCGATCGGCTCCTTCCAGGCGGTGGGCCACCGGCTCGCCGACGCGTACATCGACGTCGAGGGCATCCGGCTGACCACGTGGCAGGCCGCCTGGCAGGAGGCCGAGGGGTTGGACGCGGCCGAGGCGATCGCGACCGCGAAGTTCTGGGCGGCCGACGGCGGACACCGCGTCGCGCACGCGGCGGTGCACGTGCACGGCGGCATGGGCGTGGCCGAGGAGCATTTCGTGCACCGCTACTTCAACCACGCCAAGCAGCTCGAACTCTCCCTCGGCGGCGCGACCGAGCAGGCGCTGCGGATCGGCGCCGGCTTCGCCGCCACGGCCGCGGGCGAGTTCGCCTGATCCGGCCCGCCCCAGCCCGCCTTCGGCCCGGCCGCGCCGGCGCCGCATCCCTGTGATTCCTGGAGACGAACAGAACATGAGCGAACCCCACGCCCTGGTCGAGCGGGACGGCCACGTCCTGGTCATCACGATGAACCGCCCGGAGGCCCGGAACGCGGTCACCGGCGAGATGATCGAGATCTTGGAGGCCGCCTGGGACGAGGTCAACGACAACCCGGAGATCCGGGTCGCCATCCTCACCGGCGCCGGCGGCGCGTTCTGCGCGGGCGCCGACCTGAAGGCGATGAGCCGGCGCGCGCCGGGCGACGCGTTCAAGGGCGGCGGCGGCAGGCCGGCCATGGACATGTCCGTGATGAAGTGGTGTCTCAAGGGCTTCACCCTCACCAAGCCCCTGATCGCCGCGATCGAGGGACCCGCCATCGCCGGCGGCACCGAGATCCTTCAGGCCACCGACATCCGGGTTGCCGGCGAGTCGGCGCGCTTCGGCGTGTCCGAGGTCCGCTGGGGCCTGTTCCCGCTCGGTGGGTCGGCGGTGCGCCTGCGCCGCCAGATTCCGTACACTGTCGCCGCCGACCTGCTGCTCACGGGCCGCCACATCAAGGCGCCCGAAGCCAAGGAGCTCGGTCTGATCGGGCACGTCGTGCCCGATGGCGGCGCACTGGAGAAGGCGAAGGAAATCGCCCACCAGATCGCCGCCAACGGTCCGATCGCCGTTCAGGCAGTCCTGCGCGTTCTGCGTGAAACCGACCAGTTGACCGAGGAAGATGCGTTCAAGCTGGAGTCGCAGATCGGAATGCGGGTGTTCATGAGCGACGACGCCAAGATCGGTCCGCGAGCCTTCGCGGAGAAGAAGACCCCGGAGTTCAAGGGCACCTGATGTGCCATCGGAAGACTTCGGCATGAAACGGGCCCGCCGGGTCAGGGACGGCAATCCCCCGGCGGGTCCTCATCATGTCGACGCAGGGGCGGTCATCCGGGTTGCGTCGGATGCCGGGGCAATCTCGGCGCCGACGCGAGCCCCCGCCGGTCCCGGATCTCCCGGACGAGCTCGACCGCGGCCGGCACGCCGAGCACGACCCACAGGGTGACCACCATCCGCCCGTCGCTTCTCGGCGAGCACGACCGGCCGGTCCGGACCGCGAACAGCCGGAACGCCGCGATGTAGAGCCCGGGGTGTCCCGCCGGCGCAGGAACGCGCCCATGCCGCCGTGCCCGACGGACTGGGCCAACTCGTACCGTCCCCCGGAAGGCGCATGTCTCCCCCCGGAGTTCGGTGCGTGATGTGCCTGGACGCGCGGGTCTTCGTGGGCGTGCGGGGCCGGGGCTCGGGCGGACACGCGGGCGTGGAGCCGCCGGCGATTCGGGACTTTCGTGGCGAGAAAGTACTGCTTGGCGGGTGGGTCCCGACAGTGCTTTGCCGGGTGATGGCGAACCTATTCTTTTGATCGAGTCAAGGGTAAGTTGACTCGACCCTGCTTGGACCCGGATCGGATCCGTGCCTCGAATCCGGCTTCGGAAGCACCCGTTCATCCGCCGTGGGAGCCGACCATGACGCCCGTCAACCCGTCGTTCAACCTCGCCGACCTCTTCGAGGTCGTGGTGGACGCGATTCCCGACCGCACCGCGCTGATCGCGGGCGAGGTACGACTGACCTACGGCGAACTCGACGAGCGGGCCAACCGGGTCGCACACCACCTGATCGGCGCCGGGATCGAGGCCGGCGACTTCGTCGGGATCCACGCCTGGAACCGCGCCGAGTGGGTCGAGGCGATGATCGGCTGCCACAAGGCACGGGCCGTGCCGATCAACATCAACTACCGCTACGTCGAAGCGGAGTTGCGCTACCTGTACGAGAACTCGGGCATGGTCGCGGTGGTCGCCGAGCGTTCGTTCGCGGGCGCCACCCGGGCAATCCGGGCCGACTTCCCGGCACTGCGGCACGTGGTGATCCTGGAGGACGGCTCGACCGAATCGGCCGAGGGCACGGTGGGCTACGAGGACGCGCTCGCCGCGGCCTCGCCCGAACGCGGCTTCGGGGCGCGCAGCGAGGACGACCTGTACGGCCTGTACACCGGTGGGACCACCGGCATGCCCAAGTGTGTGCTGTGGCGCGGCGAGGACATCTTCTTCGCGGCCCTCCAAGCCGGTCGCGGCGCTCGGCCCAAGCTGGAGACGCCGGGTGAACTCGCGGACACGGTCCGCGAGTCGGCCGGGATGACCACGCTGGGTCTGGCGCCGATGATGCACGGCGGCGGGCAGTGGTCGATGTGGAACACCTTCTACATGGGCAACACGTACCTGATGTGGACCGGACGCACCTTCGATGCCGACA
Organism: Embleya sp. NPDC005575; assembly: GCF_040605455.1. Classification (NCBI taxonomy): domain Bacteria; kingdom Bacillati; phylum Actinomycetota; class Actinomycetes; order Kitasatosporales; family Streptomycetaceae; genus Embleya; species Embleya sp. NPDC005575. The sequence continues at coordinate 24,255 of NZ_JBEXCV010000085.1, forward strand.
CCGTGATGGCCCTGGCGGCGCGGGAGAGGGTGTTGTCGATGGCGGTGGTCGGCGACGGGATGGGCAGGCCGCTGGCGGACTGGCTCGCGGCCAATCCGGACACCTACGACCTGTCCGCGCTCAAGGCGATCAGCAACGGCGGGGCGCCGATGAGCGCCGCGGTGCGCACCGCCCTGGAACGGACCGGCATCTTCGTCATCGACAGCTTCGGCGCGTCCGAGACGGGAGCCGCGGCACGGCAGACCGGCGGACCGGGCACGGCCACGCGGTTCGCCTCGTCGGCGACAACGACCGTGCTCGACGACCGCCTGGTGCCGGTCGAGCCGGGCTCCGGCGACGTCGGCCGGCTGGCGGTCAGCGGGCACATCCCGCTGGGGTACCACGGCGACGAGGAAAAGACCCTGGCCACCTTCGTCAAGGACGCGGACGGGCGCCGCTGGGTGTTGCCGGGCGACTTCGCGCAGTTGGAGAAGGACGGCAGCATCATCCTGCTCGGGCGCGGCAGCGCGACCATCAACACCGGCGGCGAGAAGGTCTATCCGGACGAGGTGGAGGGCGCGCTCAAGTCGCACGCGGACGTGTTCGACGCGGTCGTGGTCGGCGTCCCGGACCCGCGCTTCGGCCAGGCGGTCACCGCGCTCGTGGTGCTGCGCGAGGGCGCCGCGCCGGCGCCGGAGGCGATCACGGCGCACGCTCGCACGCAGATCGCGGGCTACAAGACGCCCAAGCGCATCCACTTCGTCGAGTCCATCCCGCGCACGGCGGCGGGCAAGGTGGACCTGCGGGCGGCCAAGGCGCGGGCGGAGGAACTGTCCGAGTAGGCGGGCGGGTCGGGCGCGGCGCCTGCCGGCGGCTCAGCTCAGCACCCGGGTCAGGGTGTGGATCAGCAGGCCGACCAGGGCGCCGACGACGGTGCCGTTGATCCGGATGAACTGGAGGTCGCGCCCGACGTTGATCTCGATCTTGCGGCTGGTCTCCTTCGGGTCCCAGGCGCCGACGGTGTCGGTGATCAGCGCGGTGATCTCGTCGCGGTAGGTGGTCACCACGTACACGGCCGCCTGCTCGATCCAGCGGTCCGCCTTGCCCCGCACGCGCGAGTCCTCGGCCAGTCGGTCGGCCAGCGAGCGCACGGCGGCGGTGACCCGGTTGCGCAGTTCGCTGTTCGGGTCCTCGGTGGCCTCGACCAGCATCGCCCGGGCGGCGCTCCACACCGACGCGATCAACTCCTGGACCGCCGGGTGCGCGACGGTGCGATCCCGCAGCCGCTCTATCTGCGCGATCATCGCCGGATCCCGCTGGAGGTCGCGGGCCACCTCGGCGAGGAAGTTGTCCACCGCGAGCCGGGCCGGATGCCCCGGGTCGTCCCGCACCGCGCCCGCGAACCGGACCAGTTCGCGGTGCACCTTGTTGGCGATCTGCCGATCCAGGAAGCGCGGCGACCAGCCCGGGGACTCCTCGTTGACCACCCGCAGGACGGACTCGCGATGTTGCTCCAGCCAGTCGTGCGCCTTCGTCGCCACCAGGTCGACCAGGCCCCGATGCGCGCCGTCGCGCACCAGCCGGTCGAGCAGTTCGCCGATCGGCTGGGCCACCGCCTGGGCGGAGACCCGACGGGTGATCGCCTGCCCGAACACGCTCTGCACGTCCTCGTCGCGCAGCACGGTCAGCGCCGCGCGGGCCAGCGCGCCCAGTTGGTCGGTGACCCGCTCGGCGTGCCCGGGCGTGGCCAGCCAGGTTCCGGCGCGCCGGGAGACCTCCATCCGGCTCAGCCGCTGCCGCACCACGGCGTCGGAGAGGAAGTTCTCCCCGACGAACTCGCCGAGATTGCGGCCCAACGCGTCCTTGCGGGTCGGAATGATCGCGGTGTGCGGAATCGGCAGCCCCAGCGGCCGGCGGAACAGCGCGGTCACCGCGAACCAGTCGGCCATCGCGCCGACCATCCCGGCCTCCGCCGCGGCCTGCACATATCCGGCCCAGGCCCCGGCCCCACGCGACTCGGCCCACCGCGCGAGCACGTACAACACGATCGCGAACACCAAAAACCCGGTGGCGATCACCTTCATCCGCCGCACCCCACGCAGCTTCTCCACCTCCGCCGCGGTACGAACCACACCGCCGGGGGTCGGACGGGGCGGAGTCGGAGACACGGGTTCGGCGAGATCTTCCATGAGCGTCATTCTGATGATCTGCCCACGGTGGATGTGGTCACGACACCACAACGCGTCTCGCAGATCGAGGCCGGGGATCTCGACGCCATGGAGCTGGAGGCCCCGCGTTCGTACGCGGCCGCGCTGGGCGGTCGCCTTGACGTGACCGTGAACATCGGCGACGTGTCCTTTCAAGTGGTCCGAGTCCCGCGTCGATCCGGCGTCACAGGGTCCACAGGCCCTTGGCCAGGGTGGTTGCGCCACCGGTCAGGGCCAGCCATTGGACGGCGCGTTTGGCCTGGTGTTCGGGGGTGCGGGCGGCGAGGAAGCGGCCGATCGCGGCGCCGGCGAGCAGAGCCGTGACGACTGCGGCCCAGGCCGGGGTGGTCAGGAGCGGCGGCGACTTGGCGGCGAGGGAGAAGGCGTTCACCACGACGGCGTAGAACTGGGCGTTGGGCACGAACTCGGCGGCGGTCCAACCCGCGTTGAGCGCGTACAGGGACATCGCGGGGCCGCCGACGCCGGCCGAGGAGTTCATGAAGCCGCTCGCGGCGCCGGCCACCACGGCGCCCTTGCGGGCGCGCAGGGCGGGTATCCGGACGCCGCGCATGACGAGGCCGACGGCCCCGCACACCGCCGCGCCGATGCCCGCCAGCAGCCAGGGCTCGGGCAGCCGGGCGGCCACCCACGCGCCGAGCGGTACGGTGCACGCCGCCGCGATCACGAGCGGTAACATCGCGGCGAGCCGGACCCGGCGCCACGAGGTGGCCAGCCCGATCGCGCTGATCACGCCCGCGCCGCCGTTGCACAGCACCACGCCCTGGGCCGGGCCGAGCAGCAGCACCAGGCCGGGCGCCGCGACCAGCGCGAAGCCCATGCCGGTCATGCGTTGCACCGAGGCGCCCAAGAGGACGATCACGCCGAGGAGCAGGGCGAGGGACCAGGCATCGGACACGGGTATTCCTCGGGTCGGGGACGTCTGACGACCCGACAGCTATACCGGAGATCGCGGATCGACGGTGCACGGTCGATGTGGGTATGATCCGGCCCGCGCCGGCCGCGGCCCGGAGTCGGCTCAGCCGCGCGCCGGGGTGCCCAGGATGCCGTTGAGCAGGACCTCGATGCCCCACGCGTCGCGTTCGTCGCCGGAGCCCGCGGTCAGCGTCGCGCGCATCGAGACCAGGTGCGGGTAGTCGGCTTCGGACAACCGCCCGAACGCTTCGTCCATCGCCGCGACCGCACTCTCCTCGGTCTGCCCCTCGGCCCCCTTGGCGGCGTACGCCGATTCCTCGGTCGCCGCGGCGGTGATGTGCAGGTTGATCAGGTCGAGCGCGAGCGAGCGGGTCATGTCGTCGATGCCCGAGCCGGCCAGCAGCCCCAGGATCGCCTCGGCGAGCGCGAGCGCGTTGGGGCCGGTCGGTACGTCGCCCAGGGCCACGGTGGCGATCCCGCGATGGCTGCCCAGCACGGTGATCGCCGCGCGGATCAGCGTGCTCAACTCCGTGCGCCAACGAGGGAACGGCTCGCCGACCGCGGCCACGGTCGGCAGTGGGATCTCGCCGAGCACCCGGTCGTAGACCAGCGCGAGCAACTCGCCCCGGTTGGCCACGTACACGTAGAGCGAGGCGGCGCCGGTGTCCAGCGCCTGCGCGACCCGGCGCATGGTCACCGCGTCCAGGCCGTCGGCGTCCAGGATGGCCAGCGCGGCGGACACGAGCGCGTCCGCGCTGAGTGCGGCCTTGGCCGGTCGGGTCCGCCGACTGACCGGTGCGGGAGGGGCGGACGGATGCGGCTCGCCGGGTGATTTCGCCATGTCCCGAGTATACGCCTTGACGGAACACTGTTCGCTACATACATTGTTCGTCACGAACAACGTTCGTAACGAACGTAGCTCGCCACGCCGCATCCATCGCCTCGTCAGGGGCCGCGCGGCTCCGACCCGAGGAGTACCGATGACCCCCACGCCCACCGCCGCCGGCGCACTCGACGACACCGCCCCGACGCCGCCGACCGCCGACTCGCCCGCCGCCGCCGAGGCCCCGCTCCCCGCCGCCTACGCCCGGCGTTGGCGCATCCTGGCGATCGTGCTCGTCGCCGAGGTGATGGACCTGCTCGACAGCACCGTGACCAACGTCGCCGGTCCCTCCGTTCGGGACGATCTCGGCGGCGGTGCCTCGCTGTTGCAGTGGCTCGCCTCCGGCTACACGCTCGCCTTCGGCGTGTTGCTGGTGGTCGGCGGCAGACTCGGCGACCGCTGGGGCAGACGCCGATTGTTCCTGCTGGGCGCCGGCGGCTTCGCCGCCGCGTCCCTGCTCTGTGCGTTGTCCCCTTCACCGGAACTGCTCGTCACCGCCCGCATCGCCCAGGGAGCCTTCGGCGCCCTGCTGATCCCGCAGGGCTTCGGCATCCTCAAGTCGGTCTTCCCGCCCGGCGAGACCGGCAAGGCGTTCGCCGCCTTCGGTCCGGTGCTCGGCCTCTCCGCTGTCGGCGGCCCGATCCTGGCCGGCGCGCTCATCCACCTCGACCTGTTCGGCACCGGCTGGCGGCTGATCTTCCTGATGAACGTCCCGCTCGGCCTCGCCGCCGTGCTCGGCGGCCTCCGCTACATCCCCCGGGACGACCCGAACCCCGGCGTGCGGATCGACTTCGCCGCCGCCGCTCTGCTGACCGCGGCCTCCACGCTGATCATCCTGCCGCTCATCCAGGGCCCCGAAGCCGACTGGCCGCTGTGGTCGTTCGGTTGCCTCGCCGCCGGCATCGCCGCGTTCGCCGGATTCATCCTGCGTGAGCGCCGCAGCCCCCACTCGCTGATCGAGGCCACGCTGCTGCGCAACCGCGCGTACAAGTCCGGCATGCTCTTCGGTCTCGCGTTCTTCGCCGGCACCACCGGATTCATGCTGATCACCTCACTGTTCGTGCAACTGCACCTGCACTACGGCCCGCTCGACGCCGGCCTCACCCTCGCCCCGATCGCGGTCGGCATCGTGGTCGCCTCCATCGCCGGCTTCCAGGTGATGACCAGGCTCGGCCGCAACCTGCTCCTGATCGGTGTCGGCGTGCACATGGCCGGCCTGATCGCCCTCGCGGCCGTGGTCACCCACTACGGTTCGGACACGACCAGCATCGACCTGATCGGCCCGCTGTTCATCGCCGGTCTCGGCATGGGCGCCGTGTTCGCGCCCTTGTTCGACGTGATCCTGGCCGGCGTCGCCGAGCACGAACTGGGCAGTGCCTCCGGCTCGTTGTCCGCGATGCAGCAACTCGCCGGTGCCCTCGGCGCGGCCGGGATCACCACCTTGTTCTTCCAGCTCGGCGAACACCACAGCGCCTCCACCGCGATGGCCGTCGGCGCCCTTGCGGTGGCCTGCCTCGGCCTGCTCGCCGGTGGCCTGGTATTCCTGCTTCCCCGGCACGCCAGGCCGCACGAGGCATAAGCCTCCGCGCCGATGCCGATTGCTCCCCTCCGGGCAGCCCGACGGCTGCCCGGCCCACATGACCCGGGTCCACCAGAACCGGGTCCACCAGAACCGGGCCCGCATGAACCGGGGTCTACATGAACCGGGCCCACACGAAGCGGGCCCACGAAAACCCGGTCCACGAAACGCAGTCACGAAACACTCGACCACGCAACCCGATCCAGCAAGGAAACGAGTCACCATGACCATCCTCGTCACCGGAGCCCGCGGCAACGTCGCGCGCGGTGTCATCACCCGCCTCGTCGCAGCCGGCCACTCCGTCCGGATCGCGAGCAGCGACCCGGCCCAACTCGAACCACCCGCCGGTGTCGAAGCCGTCCGCCTCTCGCTGCGCGAACCCGACAACGCCGCCGCGGTGTTGCGCGACGTCACCAGCGTCTTCCTGTATGCCGAGGCCGCCGGCATCGCCGACTTCGTCAAGGCCGCCCAGGCTGCCGACGTCCGGCACATCGTGCTGCTGTCCTCGGCCTCGACGAACGCCCCCGACCCGCAGACCAACCCGCTCGCGGCGAGCCACCACGCGGTCGAGGTCGCGGTCGTCGAATCCGGAATCCCGTACACGGTGCTCCGCCCCGGCGCGTTCGCCGGCAACGCGATCGGCTGGAAGTACCAGCTGATGGGCATCGGCAGCATCCAACTGCCCTACCCCAACGCCCAGGTCGCCCCGATTCACGAGGACGACATCGCCGATGTCGCGACGGCGGTGCTCGTGGCCGGTGACCACCTCGGTGAGACGCTCGACCTCAACGGTCCCGAATCGCTGTCCTTCGTCGAGCAGATCGCGATCCTGTCCGATGTCCTGGGCCGCGAGCTGCCGTTCGCCGAGGTCACCCGCGACGAGGCGTTCGCCGGTCTGACCCGGCACATGGAGCCCGGCTACGCCAACGCGCTGCTGGACCTGTGGGAGACGGCGGTCGACCCCGAGCCGATATCCGGCACCACCGAGGCGATCACCGGCAAGCCGGGCCGCACCTTCCGCGCGTGGGCCCACGACCACCGTGAGGACTTCGCCGACGGCGACGGGCAGCACGGGTAAATCCCCGACAACCGCCCGGATACCACCACTTCGGACCGGCCGGACCGGCACAATCCGGCCGGCCGGTCCACGCTTTGGTGGAGTTCTCGGTCCCTCGCTCCCCAAGGGGTTGTCGCGCTGTCTACGCTGCTGTTCAGACCGGCCGTTTCCCGAACTCTGGACGCACATGACCGTCGCGCTTCACACCGGCGCGGGTGCCGCAATCGAGGTACGCCGCGCGCTCCAGGCTGATGAAGCCAGGGATGTTCCCGAACACACGTGGGTCGGCCCGATCGTCCGGGTCCGCCCGCAGGGCGAACGGCATTACGAGGACATCGCGTACATCGACGCGGCGCCCACCGACGGCATGGGCAGTTCCCCCTCGCGCCACCTGGTCCTGTGGGCCGACCGGGCCCGCCGACAGCGGATCGCGGCGGTGGGCACGTACTCCGCCGCCGCCGACTACGCGGTCTACAGCATCACCGGCCCGGCCGGCGAGCACCTGGCGACGGTGCATCGCGAACAGGGCAGCATCCGCCGACTGCGCCGTACCTCCTGGACGATCCGCCCGGCCGAGGGCCCCACGCTGCACGCGGCCAAGGGCACCACGTTCGGCTGGATCGCGTGGTGGGCGCTGTCGCCGCTGTGGGGCCTGATGATGGCCGTCGCCGTACTCGGCGGCAAGGCACCGAGGTTGCCCCTGCGCACGATCTGGCGCCACGACGGCAAACGCGTCTTCGAATACCTGGGCAGCGTCGGCACCACCGACTCGTACGAACTGCCGCCGGGACACGTGGACGGGCGCATCCTCCTGGCCCTGGCCGCCCTGCACAACAGCCATCCCGGCTGGTACGACCGCCTGTAGCGACGGGCGGTCGGGCAGGGTGGTGGAAACAGCCGGGAGTCGGAAGGGGTCGGGCGATGTCGCAGAGCCGAATCGAGGCCCGCACCGCGGGAATCCTGCCGGTCGGGATGGTCGCGGGGGCGGTGACGTGGGGAGCCTCGACCGCATGGCGCGGCGGCTACGGCGAATGGTGACACGGGTTCGGCGGTGGCGGCGGTGGAAGGGTCGGCGGAGGCCGGAGCCGGTGCGTCAGGGTGTAGCCCGCCAAGTACCTCCGGGCGGTACCGAAGTCGCACAGTCGTCGCACAGCGTCAAGCGCAGGTGGCGGGTGTTGCGGAGCGTGCCGGGGCGGCCGCAACTCTCGCAGACGGTCCGGGAAATGCGATCGAACTCCTGTGTCACGGCGCGGAGTCGAGCCGCTTCCGCTGGAGTCCGGTCGGCACCACCGTTGGGCGTCCCCGGCCGGGGATCGGCCTGGAAGGTGAGGGCCGCCCACTTCTGTTTGACGGCGAAGAGTTCGTAGTCGGGGAACTCCGCCACCAGCGCCTCATGGCAGCGCAGGGCGAGCTGATACCAACCGGGGCCGATCCAGAACTCGCTCGACGGATACCTGAAGTGGCGCCGCAACGGCTCCAGAACGGTTTCGGACGGCCATTCCGACGAACCGGGCGCGGTCATCTCGTGCCTTCGTTTCGGCGTGCACTCCCGGACTCGCCGGGAATCCGGTCGAGAGTCGGAGTCCGCGGTGGGTCCCGCTACTCGGGTGCTCCCGGCCATCGACGTTCTCACCCGTCCACCGCCGGCGTCCAGCCCGCGAACCGGGTCCGCCGGCGTCCGGCTCACCGCCTGGCCGATCACCGCCGTCTTCGCGCTCTCCAAGGGCGCGGCCCCGCGCCATGTCGTCCTGGGCCGACCCGCGGCCACGGGGGGCGAAAGTTCTTCCGGGCAGGTGTCACACATCCGCGCCGCGTTCCGTCAGTGCTGTGTAGGCCCCGAAACAAGGGCCCGCGACCGGAGGCCGGGAGATCGGCCGCCGGTGGAGACCACCTTTCGAGGAGCACAGTCATGGAAGCACGTATGGGCAACCCCGCGATGGTCGTTCCCGGCGCGATGAAGGCGCTGATCGCCCTCGGTACCACCACCGCTCAGGCGGGCGTCCCGAAGGTCACCCTCGAACTGGCCAACCTGCGGGCGAGCCAGATCAACGGCTGCAGCGTGTGTGTCCACATGCACGCCCGCGACCTGCGCAAGGCCGGCGAGTCGGACGAGCGCATCGACACCGTCGCCGGCTGGCGCGACGCCCCGTACTTCGACGACGCCGAGCGTGCGGCCCTCGCGCTGACCGAGGCGGTCACCCGGGTCGCCGACACCAGCGACCCGATCCCGGACGCGGTCTACGACGAGGCCGCCAAGCACTACAACGAGCAGGAACTCGGGGCCCTCCTGCTGTCCATCGCCACCGTCAACGTCTGGAACCGGATCAACCTCGCCACCCGGCAAATCGCGGGCGGCGCCTGGTAGTCGCAGCATCGCCGAGCGGGCGTGGACCCAGTGTCCACGCCGGTCGGCCCGGCGATCGAATCAGTCCGGGTGTCGCGTCGGTTGCCGCCGCCGCACGACGAACCGCAGCCCGATCCCGCACCCTCATGCCGGCCGATGTAGGTCTGTCCCGACTGCGGGCTGTACGCCGAACTCGGATCGAAGCCGCGTCGCCCGCCGCCGTGCGAAGCCCGCCGTCGCCGCCGCGTGCCCTCCCGCAGGCGGCGGATCCGCGCGTCGGTCGTCGATTCGGGTCGCCGGGCTCACCCCCGGGCGGCTCCGGCGGGCCACACCACGTGGACCTCCTTGCCCACCGAACGCGCCTTCCCGACCACCTCGGCGGTACCGCCCCGCGCGTGGCCGGGCCGCCCGTCCCAGACCGCGAACACCACGTCGACCGCCGCCAACAGCGCGTCGTTGGCCGCCGCGTAGGCGTCCTGGGACGCTCGGCGGAACGGCATCACCCGGACCTCGGCCGCAGCCGCGATCAGTTGCTCGAAGCTCGCGCGGTAGTCCGGGGCGACCTTGGTGTCGCCGTAGTCGGCCGAGGGCAGCAGTACCACCAGCCGGCCTCCCAGGTCGAGCACGGCGTGCGCGAAGATCGCGTCGGCGCCGGCCGCGAGGCAGCTGTAGCCCACGAGTTCGTTCGGCGCGACCTTTGCGAGCAGGTCTCGGATGGCCCGGTCGACCAGCGGTACGCTGCCGGCCGAGATGTTGATGTGGCCCGTGATGCCATAGCTCGTCACGCGCTTCCGTCCTGATCGACACGGTTGAGGGAAGCCCCCATTCTTTGCCCAATCACCCCGGATCGCAGCCGGAGTCGCCCGATACTCGGAGGACTGCGACAGCGCGGACCATCAAGCGGGCGGATTTCGGGCGGATGTCGGATGGGTCCGGCGGTCCCTCGGCGACCACTTCGTCGATGCGCGCACCGGCACCGAGGGGGCGGCATGCACCGGAGATCCCGTCGAATCGCGACCACCGCGTCGGCGGTCGTCCTGGCCGCGACCCTGGTCGCGTGCTCCGCCGGGTCGACCCGCCGACCCGGCGCGGCGGCGACTCCCGTCGTCGACCCGGTGATCTCCGGTGCCCGCCCGGCTACGCCGGAGGACTACCCCAAGCCCTCCGTGGCCCCGCCCTGCGATCCGCGCGAGAGCCTCACCCCGCCCGCCACCCTGCCCGATCCCGGGCGGATGCCCGCCGGGTCCACGATGGACACCGTCCACCGGCGCGGGTACCTGATCGTCGGCGTGGACCAGAACACCCGATTCTTCGGCGAGTTGGACCGGCGCAGCGGCCTGATCAAGGGTTTCGACATCGAGATGGCCAAGGCCCTGGCCCGGGCGATCTTCGGCGGCGCCGACGACCCCGCGCACATCCGGTACAAGGTGATCACCCAGGCCCAGCGGCCCGATGTGCTGCGGGCCGGCGAGGTGGACGTGGTGGTCGACACGATGACCATCACGTGTGACCGCAAGCTGCAAGTGGCCTTCAGCAGCGACTACTACACCGACGGCCAGCGGGTCCTGGTCCGGACCGACTCGGGCGTGCGCAGCCTCGCGGATCTGCGCGGGAAGCGGGTGTGCACGGTCCGGGCCACCACCTCGATCGTCTTCCTGCGCGACCATCCGGCGGGGGTGTTGCCGTACGCGGTGGAGAACTGGACGGACTGCCTGGTCGCGTTGCAGCAGGGCGAGGTGGACGCGGTCTCGACCACCTCCGCGCTGCTTCGCGGACTTCAGGCGCAGGACTCCGATACCGACGTGGTCGGTCCGGCCTTGAGTGACGAACCGCACGGGATGGCCTTCCCGTTGGCGCATCAGGACTTCGTGCGCTTCGCCAACGGGCTGCTGGAGCGGATGAAGCGGGACGGCTCGTGGCAACGGTTGTACGACGCGTGGTTGGCCGGGCCGCTGGGGCCGCAGTCGCCGCCGCGCGCGAGCTACACCGGCTGAGCGGTTCTCGGCCGCCGGCCGACCGGTTCCCCCGTCCGCCCGTTCAGTCGGCCGCGTGCTCGCCGGTCAGGGTCGGCCGCAGTGTGTCCAGCACGCTCGGATCCTCGATGGTGGAGGGCGGTTCGGGCCGCCTGCCGTCCGCGATGTCGCGCATCGTGCGGCGCAGGATCTTGCCCGACCGGGTCTTGGGCAGCGCGGGGACCACGTCCACCCGACGCAGCGCCGCGACGGCGCCGATGGTGTCCCGGATCCGGAGCACCAACTCGGCTGCCACCTCGGCCGGTTCCCGGTGCACACCGGCCTTGAGCACGACCAGGCCGCGCGGCACCTGGCCCTTGAGCTCGTCGGCCACCCCGATCACCGCGCACTCTGCCACGTCCGGGTGGGCGGCCAGGACCTCCTCCATCGAACCGGTGGACAGCCGGTGGCCGGCGACGTTGATCACGTCGTCGGTGCGGCCCATCACGTACACGTAGCCGTCCTCGTCCTTGCGCCCGCCGTCGCCGCTGAGGTAGTAGCCGGGGTAGGTGCTCAGATAGGACGCGATGTAGCGCTCGTCGTCGCCCCACAGCGTGCTCAGCGTGCCGGGCGGCATGGGCAGCTTGAGCACCACCGCGCCGTCCACGCCGGGCGGCACCTCGTTGCCCCGCGGGTCCAGGATCCGCACGTCGTAGCCGGGCACCGGCAGGGTCGGCGAACCTGGCCTGGTCGGGTGCGGTTCCAGGCCCATCGGGTCGGCCACGATCGGCCAGCCGGTCTCGGTCTGCCACCAGTTGTCCACCACCGGGATGCCGAGCAGGTCGCCGGCCCAGCGGTAGGTCTCCGGATCGAGCCGTTCGCCCGCCAGGAACAGCGTGCGCAGCGCGGAGAGGTCGTGTCCGGTGCGCAGCTTCCCGTCCGGGTCCTCCTTCTTGATCGCCCTGAGCGCGGTCGGCGCGGTGAACAGCATGGTCGCCCGGTGCTCGGCGACAACCCGCCAGAAGGCGCCCGCGTCCGGCGTGCCCACCGGCTTGCCCTCGTACAGCACCGAGGTGCAGCCCGTGAGCAGCGGCGCGTAGACGATGTACGAGTGGCCGACCACCCAGCCGACGTCGGAGGCGGTCCAGCTCACCTCGCCGGGTCGCACGCCGTACACGTTCTCCATCGACCAGCGCAGCGCGACCGCGTGACCGCCGTTGTCGCGCACGATGCCCTTGGGTGGCCCGGTGGTGCCGGAGGTGTAGAGGATGTAGAGCGGGTCGGTCGCCGCGACGGTCACGCACTCGGCGGGCTCGGCCGTGGCCATCGCGGTGTCCCAGTCCAGGTCCCGCTCGGTCAATGCTGCGGTGAGTTGCGGGCGTTGCAGGACCACGACCCGCTCGGGCCGATGGCTCGCCTCGGCAAGGGCCGCGTCCACGAGCGGCTTGTAGGCGATCGTCCGGGTCGGCTCGATCCCGCAGGACGCGGCCACCACGACCTTGGGACGGGCGTCGTCGATCCGCACCGCCAATTCGTGCGCGGCGAAGCCGCCGAAGACGACCGAGTGCACCGCGCCGAGCCGGGCGCAGGCCAGCATCGCCACCACGGCCTCGGGCACCATCGGCAGGTAGAGCACCACCCGATCGCCTCGGCCCACTCCGAGTCCGCGCAACACGCCTGCGAACCGCGCGGTCAGGTCGAGCAGTTCGGCGTAGGTCAGGGTGCGCCGAGTCCCGGTCACCGGTGAGTCGTACACGATCGCGGCCTGCTCGGCGCGCCCGTCCGTGACGTGCCGGTCCAGCGCGTTGAAACAGGTGTTCAAGGTGGCGTCCGGGAACCAGCGGTACAGCGGCGCGGCATTCGCGTCCAGCGCCCGGGTGGGCGGTGTCACCCAGTCGATCGCGGCAGCCGCCTCCAGCCAGAAGCCGTCCGGATCCTCCAGACTGCGCCGATGGGCCCACTCGTACGCCCCGCCGGTGTCGCGGCTCATGCGCGGTTCCTCCCGGTAGTCCCGAGACGGCACCGGGTGACCGTGCCGCCCGCCGGCAGGATCCCGACGTGGCGGCCCGAAGTCAAGGCGGGCGTACTCGCGTTCGAATTCCCGCCGCGCGGTCAGGCCACCGGGTTCAGCGTCGTGGTGATGCCGGACACGGTCGGCATCGCGTCGTGTCCGCTCTGTTTGCCGGCGTCGATCGCGGCGTCGAGGTCGTAGCCGTTGCGGGCCCCGAGCTCGTTCTCCACGAGTTGGGACAGCAGTTCGTTGGCCGTGCCCTCAAGCGCGGCCACGGCGGGCGCGGTGGCGATCTCGACGACGCGCGCCATGAGTTCCTGTTCGAGTTCCTTGAAGATGCGTTTGACCGCGGTGCGCACGATGCCCACCTCGGCGAGGCCGGCGATCGCGGACAGGCCGAAGGTGAAGGTGGCGGCTGCCGCCGCGGTGGCGATCGCGTCGGCCAGGATGATCAGTTGGGCGATCGCTCTGCCCTTGGCGACCTCGATCACCACCGCCGCCGCGTCCAGCGCCTTGGCCAGCATTCGGGCACCCTCGGCCAGGTCGTGCAGGTGCTCGTTGTTCAGCTTGCCGAAGTGTGCCTCGAACGCCTCGGCGGCCATTCCGCTGGTGCCGGACAGGATCCAGGCCGCGCCGTTCTTCCCGTCGGCTCTGGCCTCGTCGATCTCGTCGGCGAACTCTCGATACGCCTGCGCCAGTTCCTTGAACTCGTCCTCGTCGAGATTGGGCCAGTCGACCCCGATGACGTCCAACGCCGTGTCCAGATAGCCCGGTATGGTGATGCCCACAATCGACCCCCGTCGTCGTCGCGCACGCCCGAACCGGTGGACGCGCAGTCTCGACGTTACGCCTGATCCGGGTCCGGTACATCGCTTGGCGGTATCCGGGAGCCGGACCCGCGTCCGTCGAACACCCGTCACCGCGGCGGGGTTTCCAGTCGCAGCCCGACCACGCCCCCGGCCATGCCCAGCACGATGTATCCCTGCACCGACACCGCGATCCCGGTCACCGGTGCGCCCAGGTTCAGGTCGACGGCCGTGTCGTCGCCCGGCCGGCGCAGCCGAACCAGACCATCCGCCCAGGCCGCCGCGATCAGCAGCCCCTGGATGGTCTGTTCGCAGGCGAGCGCGGTCACCGCGGTCGCCCGCGCGTCCAGCGGATCCGGCGCCGGCTCCGCGCCCGGGCTCCACATCCGCACCCGGCCGTCCCGGCCGCCGCTGATCAGCAGCGGCGGCTCGCCGTCCGCACCCGTGCGCACCGCCGCGAGCGCGGTGACCGGGCCGGTGTGCAGCGGCGCGGACAACACCCCGCGCGGGGGTGGTTCGCCGCCCGGCACGCTCGGCGGCGAGCCGTGGCACCAGACGCCGCCGTCGACGTCGCCGACCGCCGGCAGCGGATGGGCGCACAGCACGGTCAGCTCCGCCCCGCACGTGTTGACCAGCCGCTGGAAGGCGGCCTCCAGCGCGCCGCGTGGGCCGTGGTAGGCGGCGTCCAGGACGTCCACGCCGCCCCATCGGTTCAGCGTGCCGACCCGGCCGCCGTAGGTGCTCGCGAGCGCGCGCAGCGGGGTGGGTCCGTAGCCGGCGGCGACGCGGCCGGCGATCGTGCCGTCGGCGCCGGCAACGGTGCGGATCACGCCGGTGTCGTCGACCAACA